>DATDHG010000085.1:0-3901 GCA_036521675.1 Candidatus Dormiibacterota bacterium | reverse complement strand
CCAAGAACATTGGTGCCTACCTGGACCTGTTCGGCCCCGATGGGCGCAACCTGAGACTGGCAGGCCTCTGTGACGCCGCGGAGGAGGGCGACTTCCGGCGCGGTCTGGAGCGGGCAGGCCTGGGCTCCCACCTCACCCGGGCCGGCATGGAACGGCTCGGTTTCTACGTGTGCGTCGCCGACCTGGAGGACGAGCTGATCCGCTCCCTCGGGGTCGCCGCCGTGGAGCACGTCATCGACACGCAGGGTGACCTCGTGCCGTTCCGCACCTTCCAGAAGCAGCCTGAGTGGCGAGGACGGCCGGCGCAGGCGCAGCTCCGGCGCTTCCTCGGCACCTACAGCGGAAGGAAGATCCAGTCCGCGCCCCTGCTCGTCGATGCGCTGGATCTCACCCAGGTGCCACGGCCGCTGGACGGTGTCCTTGCCCACGTCTGATGCCGTCTGCTACGGCCGCCGCCCGAGGAAGCCGGCCAGCCGGTGGTAGGGCGGGGCGTCGGGGGCTGGCTCGATGCGGGGTCCAAAGGGGGCACCGTCCTCACCACGCAGCGCGTCGGGGATGGCCATCTGGGCGACGCCCAGGGTGTGGCCGGCGAGGTCGTCGCCGAGCAGGTCGAGATTGCCCGTCGCCCGGGCCAGGTCCCAGCCATGGACGACCTCCTCGAGTACCTGGATCTCCACAGCCGCGTGGCCGGGGAGCTCGCCGAAGGGCAGGGCGACGATGCGCTCCAGCGCTCCCGGCTGCCGCCACGCGTCGAGGATGGAGGCGGCCAGGTCGGCGTACTGAGCGGCGAGATCCTCCTCCAGGGGGACCTGCCAGGCGTCCTGGGGCGGGCCGCCCTTGGCCTGGCTCTCGAACTGCGCCAGTCCTCCCATGATGTGGGCGAGGAGGCGGCGGACATCCCAGGCCGAGCATGGGGTGGGCAGGTCGTGCTGGTCGGGCGTCACCGCGGCCACCACTGCGCCCGTCTGGTCGAAGGCGCGGCTGAGCACCTCGACGGGATCGGCGACAAGCGGCATGACCCACACCTCCTGGCGACGGCTCTGGCTGCGCAGCCTACCCCGCCGGCGCCGGCGCCGTCCGGGCCGGGGCTCCCCGAGCGCGGCGGGCCACGAGCCGGGGCATTCTCAGTGGCCTCCCGCCGCCGTCGCACTGTGGCCCTCGTGGAAGCCGCGCCCGGCTACGCGCCCGGGTAGTCGTAGAAGCCGCGCCCGGTCTTCCTGCCCAGCTCGCCCGCCTCGACGTGGCGACGGAGCAGGGGCTTGGGCGCCCAGCGCGCCTCCCCGGTCTGCACGTGCCCCTCGTGGAGGATGTCCTCAGTGATGTCGAGGCCCACGAGGTCGGCCAGTTCGAATGGCCCCATCGGCCAGTTGAGGCCATTCCTGACGGCAAGGTCGCAGTCCTCCATGGCGACGACGCCCTGCGCGACGAGGTCGAAGGCCTCCTGCATGGCGATGAACAGGATGCGGTTGGCGACGAAGCCATAGGTCGCCTTGCGCACCATGACCGGGGTCTTGCCGATCCGCCGCGCGAACTCCATGCATGCCTGCGCGGTGGTCTCGGCGGTGTGCTCCCCCTTCACCACCTCGACGAGCCGCATCACCAGGGCCGGGTTGAAGAAGTGGAGGTTGAGCAGGCGCTCGGGGTGGGGCACGCATTCCCTGAAGAACGAGCTCGGCATCGTCGAGCTGTTGGAGGCCAGGATGGCGTCCTCGCGGGCGATACCGCCGAGCTGGCTGAAGACGCGGTGCTTGGCGTCGCGCTCCTCGGCGATCGCCTTGATGACCAGGTCGACGCTGCCCGCCGCCTCCTCGAGGTCGGTCGTGGGCCGCACCCGGGCGCAGGCGGCCTCCAGGTCACGGGGTTCGAGCGTGCCCTTCTCGACCCGCTTGGCGAGGATCCGGGTGGCCTCGGCGACGCCCTGATGCAGCCGTTGGTCGGAGCGGCTGAAGAGGTGCACCGGGTAGCCGTGCAGGGCCGCGCAGAAGGCGATCTGGGTGCCCATCGTGCCCGCCCCCACCACGGCCACCGAAGCGATCTCGCGCGGGCTCATGGCTGCCGCAGTGTAGCCAGCGCCTGGCTAGCCGCCGGCCGGGCCGATGTTCTCCAGGTTGGGCTCGGTCATCCGCTCCGGGTCGAGCAGCGCGGTGAGCTCCTCCTCGCTGAGATCGGTGACCTCGCGCGCCACCTCGCGTACCGTACGGCCCGTGGCATAGGCCTTCTTGGCCATCGCCGCGGCAGCGTCGTAGCCGATGCGTGGGGCCAGAGCGGTGCCGAGCATCAGCCCTCGCTCCACCAGGGCGGGGCCGTTGTCGGTCGCGGTGATGCCCTCGACGCACCTGTCGGCCAGGTTGCGCGCCGAGCTGGCCAGGAGGTCCACCGACTCCAGCAGCGCGTAAGCCACCACCGGCATCATCACGTTGAGCTCGAGAAGCGATCCGGTGGCGCCTCCGAAAGCGATGGTCGCGTCGTTGCCGACGACTCTGGCCGCAACCATCGTCACGGACTCGCAGATCACGGGGTTGACCTTGCCCGGCATGATCGACGACCCCGGCTGCACCGCGGGCAGGGCGATCTCGGCGATGCCGGCGCGCGGTCCGCACCCCAGGAGACGGATGTTGGCGGCGATCTCGTACAGCGAGACCGCCACGCTGCGCAGCGACCCGCTGGCGGTGACCGCGCTGTCCAGGGTGGACTGCGCCTGGAAGTGATTGTCGGTCTCACGCAGGGGCAGTCCGCTCAGGTCGGCAAGCCGGGCGATCACGCGGCGCGCGAATTCCGGGTGGGTGTTCACGCCGGTCCCCACCGCGGTGCCGCCCAGGGGCAGCTCGATGAGCTCGGCCAGCGCCTGCTCGGCGCGGCGGCGACCCCGCTGCACCTGCCCGGCGAAACCCAGAAACTCCTGGCCGAGGCGGATGGGCGTGGCGTCCTGGAGGTGGGTGCGCCCCGTCTTGACCACCGCCCACGTGGCGTCACTCTGGCGGCGCAGCGCGGCCTCGAGGTGCACCAGTGCGGGTAGCAGGTCCTCGTGCACCGCCATCGCCGCGGCCACGTGGATGGCGCTCGGAAACACGTCGTTGCTCGACTGGCCGAGGTTGACGTGATCGTTGGGATGAACCGGCGTGTGCGTCCCGCGCTCCCCGCCGAGCAGCTCGATGGCGCGGTTGCTGATCACCTCGTTGGCATTCATGTTCGACGAGGTGCCGCTCCCGGTCTGGAAGATGTCGATCGGGAAATCGGCGTCGAGCCGGCCGTCGATGACGTCCTGGGAAGCACTGGCGACCGCCTCGGCGAGGCGCCGGTCGAGCAGCCCGAGGTCAGCGTTGACCAGAGCCGCCGACTGCTTGATGAGCCCCAGGGCGCGGATCATGGCGCGGGGCAGCCGCGGCCCCCTGATGGGGAAGTTCTGAACTGCCCGCATGGTGGTGGCCCCGTAGTAGGCGTCTGTGGGAACCTCGAGCTCACCCATGGAGTCGCGCTCGACGCGGGTCTTGCCGGCCGTGTCCGTCACCCGAGTCCTCCTCGACACCGAAAGCCGCTGCCAGGCCAAGCCTAATCCAGCCCGCCGTGCAGCAGGGTGCTCAGCCGGAGGGCAGCGCCGGGATGATGAGCTCGAACTCCGCGCCGCCGCCGCTGGCGAGCCGCGCTTCGGCCCGGCCCCGGTGGCGCTCGGCGACGGTGAGGACGATGAAAAGTCCGAGCCCGGTCCCCGGGATCCCGCGCTCGCGCTCGCCGGCATCGCGGTAGTACCGCTGGAAGAGGCGGGCGGCGGTCTCCAGCGGGAAGCCAGGCCCGTGGTCGCGCACCACGACGTGGACCCAGCGGCGCTCGCCGAAGCCGCTGACCTCGACCACCGCACCCGGCGGGGAGTGCTTGACGGCGTTGCTGAGCAGGTTGGTCAAGG
>DATDHG010000084.1:0-9386 GCA_036521675.1 Candidatus Dormiibacterota bacterium | reverse complement strand
GCTGCCCCCGGTGAGCAACGCGAGGCTCTGGATCAGGGTCTCGTCACTGAGGGCACCGGTTGCCGGTGCGGTGGTGATGCCCGCGACGCCCCCGGTCGGTGTGGGGGTCGGAGGCGTCGCCGTGTAGGTCTTGGTGGCCGGCCCGCTGCCGCCGCTCCCGGCCGGGCCATTCGTGCCGTCGGTGGAACGGGTCAGCGTCTGCCCATTGATCGTCAGGGTGACGCCGGCGTTCGCGGTGAAGGTGCCGGCGACGCTGCTGTTGATCGTCATCGTGCAGGTGGCAACGTCACCCGAGATGGTCGGCGTGGGGCAGGTAGTAGAGCTGGTCGTGTCCGGCGTCGGGGTCACCGAGGTGGTGATGGCGCCAAAGACCACCGGCAGATTCGCGGTGAACGGAGCGGCGGTGACGGTCACGGTGAAGACGTGCTGCTGGCCGACCGGGTTGGTGGCCGAGGTGGGCGCGATCTTGATCGAGGCGTCGGACACGCCGAAGGTGAAAATCACCTGGCCGAAATCGCCGCCCACCTTGGTCTGGTCGGAGTCCCATGACTTCAGGGTGGCCGTGTGCAGGCCGGGGGCCAGGTTGGCGGGCACGGTGATGGTGATCGAGGTCTGGTGAGCCAGCGCCTGCGGCGGGATGATATCGGTCAGGGTGAAGGACTGGGCGACGCCGTCGACATCAAACGCCGTCGCAAGGTTCGGGGCTGTGTTGATCGACGACTCGTCTGAGTAGACGGCGCCGATGGTGTCGCCCGGCAGGATCACCCCGCTTGCAGGCAGGATGGTGGCGCACTGCGGCGTGGCGCCTCCCGAAGGCACCACCCCATTGACGTAGAAGATCTGAGGCTCGCCGCTGCTCGCCGTGCAGGAGATCGCGCTGGGGACCAGCGGCGAGGCGGCCGAGGCGGACAGGGTGGCGGCCACGAGCGTTCCCGAGGCGGCGACTAGGGCCATGAAGGCCGTCCCGACGGCGCCCAGCCCGGAGAAGCTTCGCTGGCGCCCGATGGCAAACGATCCCATCACTGATCCCCCAAAGTAACGTGTGCCTGGACGCGCATAGTGCACGTTCGGCTACGGTCGCCGCTCACCTCAGCGCTGCTAGACGCTATCGTACACTGCCCGTATCAGTCAACTCAGGCAGCTTCGGTAAAGCTGTGACTAGACGCTCGTCACGTCGGAGACTCATGCCCCGTCGTGACCGTGAAGGTGCCCGCGGTGCCCACCGCGAATGTTGTGCTGCAGCCGAGGTGATCGAGGGCGCCTCGTTCACAGTCCACGTAGGTGGTGGCCCGGTAGAGTCGCCCGCCGACGCTTTTCCACTATCGAGGACTCCGCGTAGGACTGGGTGGTCCCCGAGCTCGGGCGCGTGAATTCAACCCAGCGTCAGCTCCGGCACGGTGCGACCCGCCGCGACGCAGATCAGCCGGTCACGCTGCGACGTCACGCCGGCGGAAGTCGATGCTCCCCACGACGATCATGCCGATCGCCCATGCGGCTGCGACAACGAGAGCGCTCCGGTAGCCGACGTCGACGGTCCCACCGTGTCCGATGGCGTCGAGCTGGCTCGCGAACAGGACGCTGCTCAGAGATGCAAAGGAGTTGGTGAGCAGGCCCTCGACCGCGAACACGTAGGCCAGTCCCGCGACGATGGCGGGGGCTGGGGACCGGAGCAGCACCCCGAGCAGTCCGCCGAGAACGGCGTATCCCAGCGTGGAGAGCACGAGGTCGCCCCCACCGGCGAACAGGGACGCGACGCCCGCGGAGGTAGTCCACAGAGAGGTCGAGACGCCGTAATGGGGAGCGGTCACGAGCGCGACGGGATACGAGACGAAGTACGCCAGAAGGACAAACGTGGTGATGAGAGCCGCAACCACAACGCTCTTACCAGCGAAAAGCGTCAGGCGCTTGGGCTGCCGGACGAGGAGATTGCGCAACGTTCCACTCGAGAACTCGGTTGAGAACGCGAACGCCGCGAAACCGAGGCCGACGATGGCCAGGAAGTCGGTGGAATGTGCCAGAATCGCCCGAAACCCGTCGGTCTGCGAGTAGAGCGCCACGTTCGCTTTGGCCCGTGGCCGGTCGAGCTCATGCAGGCCGACGATCACCGCCGCCACGGAGAGGATGGTGGTGACCGCCACCGTCGTCCCCAGGATGCTGGCGCGTCGCACTTTGAGCCATTCACTGAGAACTGCGCGTCTCACGCGGCGCCTCCGCTTGTGATCGCCATGAAGGTCTCCTCGAGGTTGGAGTGGACGTGTGTGATCTCGTCCAGTACGATCCCGCTTTCCATGGCACGGCGGTTCACGTCCGCCGCTCTCCCCTCGAGGCCCTCGATGCGCACGTGTCCGTCCTGACGTGTGGCGGCGTAGCCGCTGGCCGTGAGAAGGGACGCCAGATGGTCAAGCTGGGTTGGCCTCTCGGGTACCAGCACCAGTGTCGTGCGGCGGCGCTCGAGGAGCTCGGCCATCGTCCCGTGGAAGAGAAGGCGGCCCTCCTTGAGCACGAGGATCCAGTCGGCGATCTGCTCGAGTTCGCTCAGGATGTGGCTGCTGATGAAGATCGTCACGCCCTGGTCTCGCAGCCGGGCAAAGAGGCGCCGCATATCCTGGATCCCCGAGGGGTCGAGCCCGTTGGCGGGCTCGTCGAGGATGAGCAGAGCTGGCTTGGGAAGAAGCGCGGCAGCGATACCGAGCCGCTGCTTCATCCCTAGCGAATAGGCAAGCACGCGGTCACTGGCGCGCTCCTGAAGCTCGACGATCTCCAGGACCTCATCGACCCGCGACGCCGGGGTCCCGTCGAGCGCAGCGAGGACCTCGAGGTTCCGCCGCCCACTCAGCCACCAGTAGAAGGCGGGCCCCTCGATGAGAGCTCCCACACGCGGTAGGTAGTCACCCGGTCGATTGATCGACGAACCGAGGACCTCTGCGGTGCCGGCTGTTGGGGCGACGAACGAGAGCAGCATGCGGATGGTTGTCGTCTTCCCCGAGCCGTTGGGTCCCACGAAACCCGCGATGACGCCGGCGGGGATGTCGAAGTCGATGCCGTCCACGGCAGCCCTGGTCCCGTAGTGCTTGGTCAGACCGCGGACGCGGATTGCGACGCTCAACTCGTGGGCGCGTCCATTCAACTCGCGGCTGGGTTTGCGCCGGAGAATTCCCCTGGGGTATAGGGAGGTCTCCCACCCCCGACCGGCGTATCAGATCCTGTCATGGGCCTACCTCGTCGCCGACAGATGTCACGGCGCGATGGACTGGGGTGCGGCCAGCCACGAGCGACAGGGGCTGGCCGCCGCATGTGCTGATCCGCGCCGGATACTACCTCGCTAGTCACGCTGGCTCGCGACGTCGCAGCCGCGTCACCGGGCGCCGACGCGCCGACCGGCTGTTCGGCAGGCAGCCGCGCGAACGAGTGACCGGCACCCTGCCGCCGCCTCGGGATGCGACCTCCTCCCTGGGTTCAGGGCCCGGGAGACGTCCCGCCGCAGAAGGTGAGCGCGTGCGCTGCTTTCAGCTCCGCCGTCACCACGCAGAGGTCCGCGTGGGTCATCTGCGGCACGGCGTAGAGCCCGATGTCGGCAATCAGGCGATCGGCGCCCGCGACCGGTCCTCCGAGCGAGAGCACCGCACGCGCCGCCTTCTGGTAGCGAGCCCGGCAGATGTCGAGGTCGGTGTCGTAGACGCAGCGCTCGGCGGCCTGCTCGACCTGCACCAGCTCCGCGGCGGCGAGCTGCGGCGGCCAGCCGGCGTGGACCTCCGTGGTCAGCGCCAACCCGCCCAGCACCGCGACGTTCGCGCCCAGCAGTAGCCCTACCGCCCGCAGCTGGCCCACAGGCTCCCGCGCTCTAGGTGGTTGCCGTCGTTGGAACTGGCGTGGCCACCCCCGCCTCACGCCGCACAAAAAGCAGAATGCTGAGCGCGAGGACCCAGGCGAGGAACAGGATGCCTGCAAACGGGGCGGCAGGGGTCGGCACGGCCACTCCGATGACGACGCCGATCCACCCGAACCAGGCCCATAGTGCTCCAGTCCGAGCGATTGCCAGGCCATTTCCGATGGCGAAAGCGGCGCCCCCGAGCAGGAGCGGGAAGAAGAGGTCCGAACTCAGGACGTTGAGCGCTTGAGCGGCCGACGGGTCGAGCTTGTCTGGCACATCGGTGAGCGCAAAGACCAGCCCCGCGAGGATGCCCGCGCCGACAGCCAGCATCACCGAGCCCGCGAACCCGATCATCGCGACCTCACGACCCGCGTCCCTGCGCCGCAGATGAGCCCACACCGCTGCGGCGAAGAACACGAAGACAAGCCCACTCAGCGCCAGGATTCCATTGCCCGCAACCTGCCTGGACTTGTTGTCCTGGAAGAAGGCGATGACAGTCTTGCCGGACACGTCGGAGTTCGGCGTGTTGCCGGACAGGAGGATGCCCGCCGCGAACATGGCCACGAACACCACGCCGATGAGCGGCGTCAGCCAACCCAGCCGATCCCACATGGCAATTCCTCCACCCTCTCTGATGCGGTCGCAAGGCCACCGCGGGACTGTACGCCTCATCGGGCGGCTGCGCCAAGGAACGCTGGCTGACCGAGTGGGGTCACACTGGCGCGCCAAGCCAGGCTCCGAGGCGGCCCGCGCTTGGCCTCAATGGACCGGGGTTGGTCCTGTCGAGGGGCCGGCGTCCGCGCATGAAGAGGCGGGGAGGGGTTGGAGGGGACCCTCGCGGGCTTCGTTACACTTCTGAGGGCGCCGTGAGCGGAGGCGTTGCCATGGCCGATTCCCACAACCAGATCCGGCGCGCCATCAGGCATTTTCGGGTCGCGCCCGGGTCCCGAGTACGGTTGCCGCGCGACTTCGATCCCGCGTACGCGGGCCGCGCATTCCAGCGCGGCGGCGCTGCCCTCCTGCTCGAGAGGGGCGTGGAGTTGCTCGCCGAGTACCAGGCGAAGCTGGCCGCACAGGGGACCTACGGCGTACTGGTGGTGCTGCAGGCCATGGACGCGGCCGGCAAGGACGGCACCATCAAGCACGTGATGAGCGGGATCAACCCGCAGGGGGTGAAGGTGCACGGCTTCAAGGTGCCGTCGGCCGAGGAGCTCGACCACGACTTCCTGTGGCGCTACCAGCGCGCGCTTCCGGCTCGGGGAGAGATCGGCATCTTCAACCGGTCGCACTACGAGGAGGTGCTGGTCGTCCGGGTCCACCGCGAGCTCCTTGACCGCCAGAAGCTGCCGCCCCAGACGACGGGTCGCGGCGTGTGGGGGCGGCGTTACCGCGCCATCAATGACTGGGAGCGCCACCTGGTCGAGAACGGCATCCGTGTCGTCAAGCTCTTCCTCAACGAGTCGAAGAAGGAACAGCGGCGTCGGTTTCTCGCCCGCCTGGACAATCCCGACAAGAACTGGAAGTTCTCCTCCGCCGACATCCGCGAGCGGCGCTATTGGGATGACTACCAGCGCGCCTACTCGGACGTCCTCTCCAACACCAGTACCGGGTGGGCACCGTGGTATGTGGTCCCCGCTGACCACAAGTGGTTCGCCCGCGTCCTGGCGGCCCTCGTGATCCTCGAGACGGTGATGGACATCGGCCCGAACTACCCGGAGGTCGGCGGCGAAGCCAGGCGCTTGATGGCCGAGGCGACGGTGGAGCTCGAGGCCGAGGGCCCGCGCCGCTCGGTCGAGGAGGATCCCGTTCAGGCTCCGCTCAAACCGTCGCGGAGCCAGACCGCGTCGGGCCCGAACCGCACCGCCTGGTGGTAGTCGTTGTCGAGCAGCGCGGTGATCTCGGGCCATGTCTGCACGGCGTCATCGGAGGCGATCACGAGGTCGGGGGCCAGCGCCGCGACCGCCGCCGCGAGGGGGCCGCCGCTGCCCAGGAGCACCTCGTCGTTGTAGATCGGGGCGGTGCGCAGCAGCAGGGGCAGGTCCGCCTCGAGGTAGGGCCACGCGTCGGATGACCAGACGACGGCGGTGCGGCCGCTCAGGCCGTGCGTGCGTATCCACGCTGCGGTATCCTCGTCGGCGGGCACGCGATCGTCGAAGGTCGCCTGCCATGTGGCGAGCGACTCTTGACCGGTGACGACCTGCAGTGGTCCGCCATAGTAGTCCGCGAGGGTGCGATAGGAGTTCTGGCCCTGTGAGGCCAGAACCGGCATCCAATCGAGCCCGGCGGTCCGGGCCAGTAGGCAGGTGACGAGGAGCCCGGCGGCACAGAACCAGGCGCCGGCGACCTGGCGACCGCGGCGCCACTGAAGCCCGGGCACCGGTAGGGCCGCGAGCGCGAGGCTGGCCGGCACAGCCGCCGGGAGCAGGAAGTGGGCATAGGGCTGCTGCGCGGCCGCCGCGACCAGGAGCGTCGCCCCGGCCCACACCGCGTAGGCCCACGACGACGGCCTGGAGTGTCTGAGCAGCACCGCCGCGGCGATGAGCAGCAGGACTGACGACAGCAGGAAGACGGCATGCTGGAGCAGGCCCGATGCCGACCCCGGCAGCACCGCCTGCGAGTACGCGACGTAGAACCCCGCCAGCGCGAACGCCACCGTTCCCGGGCCGGCCCACGCGGCGGCGGCGAGCAGCCAGCACGCCGTGCACCCGACAACGGTCGCCGCGTAGACGCCGAGCTGCTTGCGGGTGGCCGTCGGGGCCACGAGCAGGATGAGTCCGAACGCCGCTGCGTCCGCGACCGCGGTCTGCTGCACGGCGAGGGCGCATGCGGTCAGCGCGCCGGCGCCGAGCGGCCAGAGCTCACGCCCCGACCCGCGCGTCCCCCGGTGGAGCCGGGTGATGATCACCGCCCCCGCCCACGCTGTGGGAGCGATCAGCAGGCTCTCCGGCAGGGCGAGCTCGCCATCGAGGATCGGTGTCCCCAGCAGCACGGCCGCGACGGCCACGGCGAACGCCGCACGCCCGGCGGTGAGGGTTGCGTGGGCGGCGTAGGCCACGGCCGCCAGCGCGAGCAGTCCGGTCAGGAAGGTGACGGCGTGGAGGGCTGCCTCGCTGCCACCCGCCAACCATACCGGCAGAGCCAGCGTCCAGAGGTGGAGCGGCGGCTTGTTCGTCCAGATGTCGGAGTAAAGGGTCGCGCCGCGGGTCAGCATCTTCGCCGTCGTGGCGTACCCCGCCTCATCGGTGTACCAGTGGGGCTCGAGCCACGCCGGGGTGCGCGCGACCGCGAAGATCAGCACACCGGGCCACAACCAGCGGTGCGTCCACAGGGCGGAGCGCAGCGTGCCGACCTGTCTGGGGAGACGCACCGGCGGGAGCATGACGGCATCGCCAGGTTCCGTGGGCATCCCTGCGTCCTCGCCGGCGCGCGACATCTGGTCCGAGACGCTGCGGTTCCCAACCTTTCGCTTGGGTGACCGCGCGCGAGAGAGTCGGCTGCTCTTCAGTCGCGGGCGGCCCGCCGCCGCCCTGACTGGAAACTCCCCCCCTGGGACGCCAACAGGACGCAACTCTAGGACGCGGTCGCCGAACGTCGATGAAGAGCTGGTGAGCACATGTAAAGGTGACGTCAGCCGCCGCCGAGTGAGTCGAAGAAGCGGCCGATGATCACCTCCATGAGCCGGCTGCTCATATCGGCGGCGGACGGCATCGCAGGCCCGGTTCCGGCCACCATCGGCGGCATCATGGGCATGGACGGCACGAACGGGATCATCCCCACCGCCAGGCTGATGACGGCCATCGGCACGATGACGACGAGGTACCGCACGGGGCCCGTGAGGGGAGCGACCAGGGCAGCCGTCATGGTCATGGCCGGCGACGCGGGCGTGCGATCACCCGGGCTGACAGTGGCGAGCGGGGCGCCGTCGACCCCGCAGACGGCGACCTGTCTGCGCCCGCCGGATGCTCGGTCACGCGCAATCGTGGCCACCAGCTGCCCGCCGTACCGCAGCTCGACGGTCTGGCCCTTGCCGGAAGGGAGCTCGTAGCGCCCGGCCTCGGTGTCGTCGGGGCCGTGGAGGCTTACGCCCGCGGGGGTGTGTGACGGCCCCGGCTGCTCCACGCGCAGGGTGAACAGCGTCCGGCCCTCGAGGTCACGAATCGGCACCGGGCCGGACGGCTGGTGCGCTGTCTGCTGCGCCGCCCACGGCGGTTGCCCGGGCGGAGTGGCGAGATCGCCTGGCGTCGCCACCATGAGCTCTCCGGCCTGCGGGGTCGCGTGAGTTCCAGGCCCCGGGCCGGGCGAAGAGCCGCCGACATCGAGCGATCCGATCACCGACCCCTGGCTGTCCGTGAGCCTGCACACGCGGCTCGGGAGATCGATGGTCACCGCGATCGTCTCGCGCTCCAGCATCGACCCGGCCGCAGCGACATGACCGGTCCAGGCGTTGCCGTCCCACCAGCGCCGCGCCGCCTCATGCCAGGGGTCCTCGTACCAGGAGGCTGGAGGAGTGGCGCCGGTCACGGGGCGCAGTTTAGTGAGCCGCAGAGGCCCCTCTGAGCGAAGGGACGGCCGCCACCCCGAGCGCCTCCCAACCGCTGACGAGCAGCACGGCCAGCTCGCGAAGTCGCACCCGCCATGCCGCCGGCGCGTCCGCCCAGCTGAACCGTCCGTTGGCGACACGGAGGGCCCCGGCCCGCTCCTCGGGCACGACGATGAGTCCCGTAACGCCCGGCGCATGGGCTGCCACCGCCTCGAGGTCGAGGCGGCTCCTGCGGCGCCACCGGTTCACCACAACTGTCACCGGCGGCCCCGCGGCCCGCAGCAGCTGGCAGGCTTCGATGACCACGGTCGCGGTGGCGGGCTCGTCGTCACTCACCACGACCAGCTGGTCGGCGCAGGCGACGGCCGCCCGCGTCGCGGGATCCCACAGCCCGGTGCCGCAGTCGAGCACGGCGATGCCGACCAGCGCCTTCAGGCGCTCGATGACGCGGGTGTAGGCGGCCTGGTCGAGCCTGGCCATGCGCTCCGGGTCGGTCGGGGTGGGGAGGACCATGAGGCCGTCGGCGGCGCGGCCGAGGCAGGCGTCGAGGGTGGTGACCGTCAGGGCGGGGTGCTCGAGGTAGTCCAGGATGTCGTCCACGAAGACGCCATGCTCCGGGCTGAGTGAGCGGCCCAGCGTGCCGAAGTCGGGATTCGTGTCCACGGCGATGACCCGGTCGGCGCGGACCAGGGCGAAGAGCGCTCCCAGAAGGGCGGTGATCGTCGTCTTGCCGACGCCCCCTTTGGGGGAGAGCACGGCGATGGTGGCGGAGCGGGCGAGCCGCGGCAGGGCGATGGCCTCATCGAGGCGGCGCTGGTAGTCGGTGAGGCGCCACGCGGTTCGGACCCGATCGGTCAGCACCGGGGTGCGCCGGCGGGTGAGGTCGCTCGGGCGAGGCGACGGGGCCGTCACGGCGGGCTCCAGGGCCGGGCGCGCGCGCGCGATGGCTGGCGGCGGCGCAACCGCACCGGCGGC
>DATDHG010000083.1:0-8866 GCA_036521675.1 Candidatus Dormiibacterota bacterium | reverse complement strand
GTGAGCGAGGCCACCTCGGCCACCCTGAGGTCGTGGAACACCGCGTGGCGCCGCACCACCGGGGGCGCCGTGAGCTGTGCCGCCATCACACCATCGCGCTCAGTGCGCCTTGAAGTGCTCGAACGGCTCGCGGCAGGTGACGCAACGGTGCAGCGCCTTGCATGGCGTCGAGCCGAAGCGGCTGAGCTCGCTCGTGTGCGCCGACCCGCACTGCGGACAGAGCACCGCCGCCTCCGCGCCCTCACGCCCGTTCCCGCGCGTCGGGCCGGGCGGAGCGATGCCGTACTCGTGCAATTTGCGGCGCCCGTCCGCCGACATCCAGTCGGTGGTCCACGCGGGCGTCAGCACCGTGCGCACCGTGATCGCCGTGTGTCCGTGCCGGCGCAGCGTGGCCTCGATGTCCGCGCGGATGGCCTCCAGCGCCGGGCAGCCGGAGTAGGTAGGCGTGATGTCGACCTCGACGCCTCCACCGTCATCGACGCGCACCTCGCGCAGGATGCCGAGGTCGGCGATGGTCAACACGGGTATCTCGGGGTCGGCGACCTCGGCGAGCAGGCCGTGGATGGCCGCGGCGTTCACCATGCCGCCGCCGGGTGGGAACGGTGGAGGTGCTGCATCTCCGCGAGCAGGTAGCCGAAGGCCTCGGTGTGCAGGCCACTGCGGCCCCCGGTCGGCGCCCACGTGCCCGCGGGACGCCGCAGCGTCGCCTCGGCCAGGACGCCGTCGATGAACGCGTCCCAGCCCTCACGCAACGGGGCCGGGCCGGCGGCGATACCGCGTGCGACCAGGTCGCGCAGCAGCCCGTCCTCCTCGAAGAGCTCACCGCTGTACGGCCACATCGCGGCAAGCCCGCGCTCCATGCGGGCACGGCTCTCCACTGTCCCGTCGCCCAGCCGCAGCGTCCACAGCACGGCGTGGTCGCGATGGTAGGTGGCCTCCTTGACCGCGCGCGCGGCGATCGCCGCCAGCGTCTCGTCCGCGGAGCTTGCCAACGCCTCCCACAGGCCGACCTGGTACGTCGAGAACAGCAGCTGGCGCGCGATCGTCTGCGCGAAGTCCCCGTTGGGCTGTTCCACCAGCTGGCAGTTGAGGAACTCGCGCTCCTCACGCAGGTAGGCGAACGCGTCCTCGTCGCGGCCGCGATTCTCGAGCGCGCCCGCATACGTGAGCAGCGCGCGCGCCTGGCCGAGCAGGTCGAGGGCGATGTTGGTGAGGGCGACGTCCTCCTCCAGCTCGGGGGCGCGCGACGACCACTCCCCCAGCCGCTGGGCCAGCACCAGGCAGTCGTCGCCCAGGCGCAGCGCATACGTCTCGACGCCGGCCACCGCGATCATAGGTTGCGCACCTCATCGGGCAGGACGTAGAAGGTGGGATGGCGATACGCCTTGTCGGCGGCTGGATCGAAGAAGCTGTCCTTCTCGTCGGGAGACGACGCCGTGATCGCCGCCGCGGGCACCACCCATATGCTCACCCCCTCCATGCGCCGCGTGTAGACGTCGCGCGCGTTGCGCAGCGCCATCTCGGCGTCGGCGGCGTGGAGGCTGCCCACGTGGTTGTGCGCGAGGCCGCGCCGGCTGCGCACGAAGACCTCCCATAGCGGCCAGGCGGATGTCGCACTCATGCGGCGGACTTCGCGGCGTGTTTGGCAGCGTACGCGAGCGCCGCGTCGCGCACCCACCGCCCCTCCTCATGCGCGTGCACCCGGTGCTCGAGGCGCTGCCGGTTGCAGGGCCCGTCGCCCCCCACCACCCTGAAGAACTCCTCCCAGTCGATGGGGCCGAAGTCGTAGTGGCCACGCTCATCGTTCCAGCGCAGGAGCGGATCGGGGAGCGTCAGCCCCAGCACCTCGGCCTGGGGGACGCAGATGTCGATGAAACGCTGGCGCAGGTCGTCATTGGAGTGCCGCTTGATGCGCCAGGCCATCGACTGCGCGCTGTGCGTCGAGGCGTCGTCCGAGGGGCCGAACATCATCACCGACGGCCACCACCAGCGGTCGACGGCGTCCTGCGCCATGACCCGCTGCTCGGGGGTTCCCCGCGCCAGCGTGAGCAGGATCTCGAAGCCCTGGCGCTGATGGAACGACTCCTCCTTGCAGATGCGCACCATGGCGCGCGCGTAGGGGCCGTAGGAGCAGCGGCAGAGGGGGATCTGATTGGTGATCGCCGCCCCGTCCACCAGCCAGCCGATGGCGCCGACGTCGGCCCAGGTCAGCGTCGGATAGTTGAAGATGCTGGAGTACTTCTGGCGTCCCGCGTGGAGGAGGTCGAGCAGCTCGGCCCGGTCGACGCCCAACGTCTCGGCGGCGCCGTACAGGTAGAGACCATGCCCGGCCTCATCCTGCACCTTGGCCATGAGGATGGCCTTGCGGCGCAGCGAGGGGGCACGGGTGATCCAGTTGCCCTCGGGCTGCATGCCGATGATCTCGGAATGGGCGTGCTGGGCGATCTGCCGGATCAGCGTCCGGCGATAGGCGTCGGGCATCCAGTCGCGCGGCTCGATGCGCTGGTCGGCCTCGACCAGCAGCGTGAACCGCTCTTCGGGGTCGACCTCTGGGGGCGGCGGCGCCCCGCCGGCCGCGTCTCCCCCGGACGCTGGGGCCGCGGGGGTCAGCTGCGCCATGCTGCTCCTGAAAACGGCCGAACGTTTGGTTTGTAATGGTACTCAGGCGACCCTTGATGGTCAAGACGCGAGCACCCCGAATGGGGACCTCAGCGGACCGGTACCCGGAAAGGCGCCCGCCACCTCCCGAATGGGGTGATGGCCGGCCCGAGGCTTAGGCGGGGGGACCCGCGGCCAGGCTGACTGTGGCGCTGTGGTGCTGGCCCGACTGGTCGACCCAGCTCACCTGCACCTTGTCGCCGACGTGGTGGCTGTGGATGGCGGTGCCGAGCGCGCCGGCAGAGTCGACGGTGGTGCCGCCCAACCCGACGATCACGTCACCGGCGACCAGGCCGGCCGAGGCTGCCGGGCTGCCGGACTGGACGCTGGCCACCATCGCGCCGGCGGTCTGACCGGTGGCATCCTGGACCTCGACGCCGAGCAAGGGTCCCTGCCCGGACTGGATATTGGGCGACGGCTGGCCGGTCTCGATCTGGTGGGCGATGGACAGCGCGTTGTTGATCGGGATGGCGAAGCCGATCGTCGAGGGCTGCGTGCGGGTGCGGAAGCCGCTGGTCTGAGCGGCGGTGTCGATGCCGATCACCTGGCCGGCGCTGTTGACCAGAGGCCCACCGGAGTCGCCCGGCTGGATCGGGGCGTTGATCTGGATCAGCCCGGTCAGGGTCTCGGCGTTGGCGCCGCCGATGTCACTGGCGGTGATGGTCTGGTCGAGGGCGGTGATCGCGCCTTCGCTCAACTGGGGCTTCCCGCCGCGACCGAGCGCGTTGCCGATGGCCACGATCTGGTCGCCCACCGCGACCTTCGACGAGTTGCCGAGGTTGATGGTGGTGAGCCCCGACGCATTCTGCAGCTGCAGCAGGGCGATGTCGTCGGTGGGATCGACGCCGAGCACCTTCGCGGTGTAGGTGCGACCGGTCCCAGCGATCTGCGCCCTGACGCTGGTGGCGCCCTGGACGACGTGGTTGTTGGTCAATACCTCACCCGACGCGGTGATGACCATGCCGGTGCCGGCGGCTGAGCCCTGGCTGCCGAGCGTGGTGGTGATGTCCACGACCGCGGGGTCGATCCGGGCCGCGATGTCCGTGCTGCTCAGCGGGCCTGTGGCGGGCGCCGAGCTGCTGCTCGAGGAGGAGCTGCTCGACGAGGAGGAGCCGTTGTCCGCGGAGCCATTGTCCGACGAGGATCCGGCGCTTGGCGCCGAGCTCCCGGGAACCACGGGTTCCAGCGTGGGCCGGATGGCGCTGGGAGCGCTCGACGTCGAGCGGCCGTGGATGGCCACCCCGCCGGCGGCTGCCGCGGCGCCCACGACCACAGCCGCTGCCGCGATCGTCAGAAAGGCGAGCGGGCCGCGACGGCGGGGTGGCTCGGGGGGGAGGAGCGGATACTGCGGTCCCCAGGAGCCGTAGGAGCCGGCGGCGCCGGGGACGTGCCACTGGGCGAAGCCGGCGGTCGGGTCATACCCGGGGGGCGGCGGCGTCCACTGGACCGGGATGTCGCCCTGGTCTGGCTGGGGCAGGTCGCCACGTTCGTCGATCGTCACGGTCGCGTCATCATGCTCCGCGGCCTCTAACGCTGCCGTAAATCGAGCCCCGGCTCGCCCGCCTCGGTCGGTCCATAATCGCTTCCCTTCTGGAGTGCGCCCTCGCCATGACTGTACGTCCCCAGGCCGTCGAGGCGGTCGAGGCCCCGGTCGCGCCGCCGCAGGTCTCCTTCGACGCCGACCCGGCCCGCTACCGGCACTGGCGGGTGGCGATCGACGGCGAGGTCGCCCGGCTGGTCCTCGACGTCGATGAGCGGGGCGGCGTCGCTCCCGGCTACGACCTCAAGCTCAACTCCTACGACCTGGGCGTCGACATCGAGCTCCACGACGCCGTCCAGCGGCTGCGCTTCGAGCATCCCGAGGTGGGCGCGGTCGTGATCACCGCCGCCCACGACCGCGTGTTCTCCGCGGGCGCCAACATCCCCATGCTGGCGCAGTCGTCGCACGCCTGGAAGGTGAACTTCTGCAAGTTCACCAACGAGACCCGCAACGGCATCGAGGACGCCACCGCGCACTCCGGTCAGACCTACATCGCCGCCCTCAACGGCACCGCCTCCGGCGGCGGGTACGAGCTCGCCCTTGCCTGCGACCGCATCCTTCTTGTCGACGACGGCGCCTCGGCGGTGTCGCTCCCCGAGGTGCCGCTGCTGGGCGTGCTCGCGGGCACCGGCGGACTCACGAGGCTGGTCGACAAGCGCGGCGTGCGGCGCGATCTCGCCGACGTCGTCGCCACGCGGGCCGAAGGGGTGCGCGGGCAGACGGCGGTGACGTGGAGGCTGGTCGACGAGGCGATCCCGCGCGGCCGCTTCGACGAGGCCGTCGACCGCTGCGCACGCACGGCCGCCGCCCGCTCGGCGCGGCCTCGCCATGCGCGCGGCATCCGCCTGGAGCCGCTGCGGCGCGAGGTGAGCGACGCCGAGCTGGTCTACGCGCACGTGCGCGCCGACCTCGACCGCAGCGCGGGCGTGGTGGCCATCACCGTCGCCGGACCGTCCGGCGACCAGCCGCACGACGTCGCCGGGATCCACGCGCTCGGCGCCGCGTGGTGGCCGCTGGCGCTGGCCCGGGAACTGGACGACCTGATCCTGCGGCTGCGCATCAACGAGCTGCACCTGGGCACGTGGGTGTTGCGCACGCGGGGCGACCTGGCCGCGGTTCGCGCCGCCGAGCAGGCGCTGGTCGAGCATGCGGACGACTGGCTTGTCAACGAGGTCCGCCATTTCCTCAAGCGCACCCTCAAGCGCCTGGACGTCACCAGCCGCACCCTGGTGTGCCTGGTGGAGCCGGGTAGCTGCTTCGCGGGCCTTCTCCTCGAGCTGGCGCTCGCGGCGGACCGCAGCTTCATGCTGGACGGCGGTGGCGGCGCCGGTGATCAGCCGCCCGTTGTGGTCCTCGGTGACACCAACTTCGGGGCCTTCCCGATGGGCAACGACCTGACGCGGCTGCAAACGCGCTACCTCGGCGACGCGGGCCAGGTCGAGCGGCTGCGCGCCCGGATCGGGACGCCGCTGGACGCCGCCGCTGCCCTGGAGCTCGGCCTGGTGACGTTCGCTCCGGACGAGATCGACTGGGAGGACGAGGTCCGGCTCACCCTGGAGGAGCGGACCAGCTTCAACCCAGACGCGCTGAGCGGCCTCGAGGCCAATTGCCGGTTCGCCGGCCCGGAGACCATGGAGACGAAGATCTTCGCGCGGCTGAGCGCGTGGCAGAACTGGATCTTCACGCGCCCCAACGCGGCCGGCCCGACCGGGGCGCTGCAGCGCTACGGGACGGGTCAGCGCGCGACGTTCGACACCACCAGGGTCTGAGCGGTCATGGGTATCGACTACGCGGAGCGCATCCCCAACAACGTCGACCTCGGGTCGGACCGGCGCCTGCAGCGCGCGCTGGAGTCCTGGCAGCCGAAGTTCCTGGAGTGGTGGAGCGAGGTGGGCCCGGCACTGCCGGTCCGCGACGTCTACCTGCGCACCGCCGTGGACGTGGGCGCGGACGGCTGGGCGCGCTTCGGGTATGTCGCGCTCCCCGAGTACCGCTGGAGCATCTTTCTGGCAGAGCCGCAGGCGGACCGGCGGATCGGCTTCGGCGAGCATCGCGGCGCGCCAGCGTGGCAGCAGGTCCCCGGCGAGCTGCGCGCCGACCTGCGCCGGCTCATCGTTGTGCAGGGCGACACCGAACCCGCGTCCGTCGAGCAGCAGCGCCACCTCGGTGCCACCGCCCCCAGCGTCTACGACCTGCGCAACCTGCTCCAGGTCAACGTCGAGGAGGGGCGCCACCTCTGGGCCATGGTGTACCTGCTGCACGCCTACTTCGGGCGCGACGGTCGCGAGGAGGCCGAGGCCCTGTTGCAGCGCCGCTCGGGTGATGCGGACCGCCCCCGCATCCTGGGCGCCTTCAACGAGCCCACCCCGGACTGGCTCTCCTTCTTCATGTTCACGCACTTCACCGACCGCGACGGCAAATTCCAGCTGGGGACGCTCAAGGAGAGCGGGTTCGATCCGCTGGCGCGGACCTGCGCCTTCATGCTCAAGGAGGAGGCGCACCACATGTTCGTCGGCGCCACCGGCCTCGACCGCGTCGTGGAGCGCACCGCCCAGCTGATGCGCGACCACGACAGCGAGGCCGTCGGGGCGCACGGCGGCGTGCCGCTCGATCTCTTCCAGCGCTACGTCAACCTGCACTACAGCCTGTCGCTCGACCTCTTCGGCGGTGAGACCTCGACCAACGTCGCCGGATATTTCAGCGCGGGGCTCAAGGGCCGCTGGTCGGAGCCGGGGAGGACGGACGATCACCGCCTCCATGACGAGCTCACGGAGGTCGACACCGTGGTCGACGGTCGCTGCGTGACGCGCCAGGTCGCGGCGCTGACGGGACTGAACGCCGACCTGCGCAACCGCTACATCACCGACTGCGAGAACGCGCTGGAGCGCTGGAACCGCATCCTCGGCGAGCACGGCGTCGAGGCCCGGCTGCAGCTCCCGCATCGGGGCTTCAACCGCCGCGTCGGCGCCTACGCGGGGCACCGCATCACCCCCGACGGCGCAGTGGTGGGCGACGCGCAGTGGGATGCCGAGGCCTGGCTGCCGACGACTGCGGATCGCGAGCTGGTGAGCGCCCTGATGCACCCCGTGTACGAACCCGGCCGGATGGCGAGCTGGGTGGCGCCGCCGCGCACGGGAATCAACGGACAGCCGCCGGACTACGAGTACGTGCACCTGGGCTGACGCGCTCCCGCCTGGACGAGCCTCCCGTCAGCCGGCCTGCGCGCTGTTCAGCGCCTCCGGTGGAACCTCCAACGGCTGGTCGAGTACCGGGTCCGGGACGTGAGTGAGCACCGTCTCCACGAAGGACGTGACGGCCTCAGCTGTCCCCACGTCGCGTTGGGCCTGCTCGGACATGAACCAGCGGTGCTCGAGAAGCTCGTGGTAGAGCTCGGCGGGCTCGAGGCGCCCGCGGAGCTCGGCGGGGATGGACTCGAGGGTCGCCTCGAACACCTCGCTGAGCCAGCGATACGCGACGATGGCCTCGGGGACCGAACCTCCGCTGGACTGCCGCAGGTCGGCGCGAAACTGGGCCAGGTCGTTGAGGATGCGACGCGCCTGGTTCTCCTGGACCTGCAGCCCGGTCAGCGCGTGCAGGGAGCGCGCATGGTGATCCGGCTCGACGACTTGGGGCTGAAGACGCAGCCGGTATCCTCCACCCTCGGCCACAAGCTCCACCTCCTCGACATCGAAACCGAGGGCGTTGAGCCGCCTCAGCCGCTCGTCGACGAGGAAGCGCCTGTCGGCAGGGAAGACCTCCTCCCTGGTGAGCTCGAACCAGAGAAACTCGTAGCGTTGCCTGAGCTCCGCAGCGGTCTTCTCGGGATCCAGATCGTTGCGGTGGATCCCCGCAGCCCGCAGATCCATCAGTTCGCCGGCGACGTTCTCCTCGGCCACGAGCAGGTCGTGGTTGCGCTGTCCATCGGTGAGCCGGCGGTGTAGCTCCCCGGTCTCGACATCGACCACATAGGCGGCCAGAGCTCCGGCGTCGCGCCGGAAGAGCGTGTTCGACAGTGAGCAGTCGCCCCAGAAGAAGCCGGCAAGGTGCAGTCGCACCAGCAGGTTGGCGAGGCCGTCGAGGAGCCGGTTTCTGAGGTCGCCGGGGGCGCTCGCACCGAGTACCTCGCCGTACGGAAGCGAGAAGTCGAGGTGTCGGGTGATGAGCACCGCGTCAAGCAGAGGCGCCCGCGGGGCGCTCGGTTGGGCGGAACTCAGCTCCTGGGAAGGCGGCGCGCGGTCGACGACCACTCCGGCCACCTCCACGACGGGGATCGAGAGCCGGGCCAGCTCCGTCAGCAATCGGTACTCGCGCTCGGCCAGGCGGCGAGGCAGCTCCTTGAGCGCGTAGACCGCGCCGTCGTAGTTGACGAAGCGCACCACGTGCCTGGAGATTCCCCGCGGCACGTCGACCAGCCGCCGCGAGCGCCACCTCTCCAGCGGTAGATGCCAGGGCAGGTCGAGGAAGTCCGGGTGGCCGGTCCGCCGCAGCATCTGGTATCTCACGGCGCTGCCCGGCGCGCGGCCTCACTCCGCCCCATCCGGATGACGGTGATGCGCCCCGTGGTCGCCCTCAGCTCGCCGAATTGAGCGCGGCGTCGGTCTGCGGATCGAAGACGTAGACGCGTCCCTCGGGGACGGCCAGCTCGACCTTGTCCCCGACCTGGAGGTG
>DATDHG010000082.1:0-3687 GCA_036521675.1 Candidatus Dormiibacterota bacterium | reverse complement strand
CAAGCTGGGCCTGCGCGGCTCATGGACGGCCGGGCTCGCGCTCGACTCGGTCTTCGTTCCCGAAGGGAACCTGCTCCATGAGGAAGGCGGCGGTTTCCGAGTGGCCATGGCGGCGCTGGACAGCGGGCGCGTCGGCATCAGCGCCCAGGCGACCGGCATCGCCCAGGGGGCTCTTGACGCCGCCTGCCGTCACGTGTTGCGCCGCCCGCTCACGCTGCCTGACGAGGCTGGGTGCCTCGACGAGCACGCCGCTGCATCGCTTCCCGCCGCCGCGAGCGGGCTGGCCGGCATGGCGGCACGGGTGAGCGCCGCGCGGCTTCTCTACCACCACGCCGCCGAACTCTGCGATGCCCGTGAGCCGTTCACGCGCGCGGCCGCGATCGCCAAGCTGTTCGCCACCGACACGTGCGTCGACGTCGCGCATGCGGCGGTCGAGCTGTGCGCTCCGGACTCGGCATCCGAGGACCATCCCGCCTCCATCCGGCTGCGCGACGCCAAGGCCTGCCAGATCTACGAGGGCACCAACCAGGTACAGCGCATGGTGATCGCGCGCGAGCTGCTCCGCAGCTGAGCCGCTCAGGCGGCGCCACGGCGCCCGTGAGCGCTCAGGGGATGTCGCCCTCTGGGCGGGTTGTTAGGTCCGCGTGAGGTCAGGCGCGCCGGCTACCGCAGACCCGTCTCGAGCTGGATGGGCAGACGGCGGCGAACAACGAACCAGAGAACGAAACCAAGCCCGGAGGGAATCAGCAGCGCCACGAGACCCCAGACGACGCCGCTCTGGCCCCGGCGGCGCGCGTCTCGAACGACGTATGCCAAGGCCGCGATGTAGAGGGCCGCAATCGGGAGAAAAGGAAGGCATGGCTGCCCATGACGGGAGTGTACCCGCGCGTCGGACCTGGGCTCCCTCGCGGGGCGGCGCGGGCGCTACCGGCGATGTGGTGGAGGCCTGACTACGTCGGGTGCCGAACGGGCCCCTCAGCCGTTGTAGACGTCGCCTCGAGGCCGCTGCTGACCGCCGTGGCGGCGCGCGAGCCCGCGGGTACGGGTCAGGTCAGCCGGTCGGACCGCCCAGGTTGACCGCCTCGATGAGCTCGCCGTCGCTCCATTCCACGTCGCCGACGACCAATGCCTGCCAGCGCTTGTACCACTGGTCCTGACGCGGATCGCTCGCGTTTCGAGTGTACGCGTCCTTGTCGGTGAAGACCGCGGCGGTCATGTACTCGTCGCCGCCGGAGTCGAGCCGATAGGTGTAGGTGGCGACGAAGCCCGCGGGTGGGTCCGCCAGGAACTCCTTGGTGAGCGCAAGGGCCGCCGCCTCCGAGCCCGGCTTCGTGCGGTAGCGCATTACGGTGCCGTACATTCGCTTCCCTCCACGACGGTGAGTGGTCCCAGGTACGACCGACAGCAGCCCAACGGGCGGGCTCGCGTACGGCGATGGTAGCGGGGACGCCGGTCAGCCGTGCGCGCGGCGACCGACCATGCCGAGCAGCCGGGTCTGCGCGTCGGCGCCCGCGGGGCTTTCGACCGCCGGGCCGAAGACGCCGGCGGCCCGCCACGCGTCGATGTCCGGCCCCCACCCGTCGACCTCGGCCTGGGCCGCCGCGACGACCTCCGGGTCGAGGTGGTCGTCACCGCCGGTGCCACGGGCCAGGTCCCAGGTGTGGATGGCGACGTCGCACGCCACCTGACTGATGTACTGGTCGCCGGTGCGGTCGCCGAACGAGAGATGGACTGCCCCCGACAGCGCCTCGGGTGGGGCAATGCTGGCGAGCGCCTCGGCGTATGCGTCCCGCCACGCGCCGTCGGGATCGGCCCCCAGCAGGTCACCGTCGAGACGGTCGCCGACCTCGGCGATGGTCCGCCCCTCGATGAGCGGGCGTATCCAGCGACACTCGTTGACCACGTGCTGAACCAGGGCCCGCACGTCCCACTCCGCGCACGGCGTAGACGCCCGCCACTGATCGGGCCCAACGGTGGCAAGACGCCGCCCGAAGCCATCGGCCGCTGCCGAGAAGAAAGCTCTGGTGTCCATACGGTCTAACTCCCGCAGCGAGCGATGGATGTCTCGACCGCGATGATCGGCATCGCAGCTTGACCGGGTGGCATGGTAAAGGGACACGAGCCGGTCCTTCCACGCTGACTACCCGCGATCGCCCACAGCGAGCAACTCTCTGTGCAGCGACAATGATGAGGCCCACCAGAGGCCTGACCTGTGGCAGCGGAGGGAGTTGCGATGAGCCAAGAAAACGACAAGCCGGCAAGCTTCCACGCCTCGCCAGAAGAGGCGCTGATGGCGCCGCCGGAGGAGTTCCTCTACCTCGCCTGCCTGCACGAGGGCACGGGCGTCGAGGCGCCCGACTTCCTCGCCGTCGTCGACGCCGAGGCAGGGCGGATCGTGCACGAGACCCCGATGCCGAACGTGGGGGACGAGCTCCACCACTTCGGCTGGAACCGGTGCTCCTCGGCCTGCCACGGACCAGAGCGGTCACACCTGATCGTCCCCGGTTTCCGCTCCTCGCGGATCCACATCGTGAACGTCGCAGACGACCCGCGGGCGCCGCAGATCGAGAAGGTGATCGAGCCGGACGAGATCGTCGCGAAGACCGGCTACACGAGGCCGCACACCGTCCACTGCATGCCGGGCGACAACGTCGTGATCAGCATGCTGGGCGACGCCGACGGGAACGGCGCCGGCGGCTTCGCCGTGCTCGACGCGGCGACGTTCGAGGTCAAGGGCCGTTGGGAGAACGGTGGCGAAAAGCCGCCGCTCAACTACGACTTCTGGTACCAGCCGCGCAAGAACGTGCTCATCTCCTCGGAGTTCGGCGAGCCGAACGCTTACGAGAAGGGCTTCGAACTCGACGACGTCGCTGCCGGACGCTACGGCAGCCGGCTCCATTTCTGGAACCTCGAGCAGCGCAGGCTCGAGCAGACGGTCGACCTCGGGGAGACCGGGCTGATCCCGCTCGAGGTGCGCTGGCTCCACGATCCCGACGCCGAGCAGGGCTTCGTCGGCGCGGCGCTCTCGAGCACCATGTGGCGCTTTCGCCGCGACAACGGTGGCTGGGACGCCGACCAGGTGATCGCCGTCGACAGCGTCGAACTGGAGGGTTGGCCGTTCCCCGTACCCGGGCTCATCACCGACCTGCTCGTTTCGATGGATGACCGCTTCCTCTACTTCTCGAACTGGCTGCACGGCGACCTGCGCCAGTACGACGTCTCCGATCCCGCCAATCCAAAGCTGACCGGACAGCTCTGGCTCGGCGGCCTGCTCGGCAAGCCCAGCGCCGCCGGCCTCGACCTGAACGGCGGACCGCAGATGATCCAGCTCTCGTTCGACGGGCGCCGGCTCTACGTCACCAACTCGCTCTACTCGACCTGGGACAACCAGTTCTACCCGGGCCTGCGCTCCTGGCTTCTGCGGGTGAACTGCGGGCCCGACGGCGGGATGGAAGTCGACCGCGATTTCTTCGTCGACCTCCACGACCGGCCGGGCGGGCCGGCGCGCGCGCACGAGGTACGGCTGCAGAACGGCGACTGCACAACGGAGATCTTTCAGTAGCGAGCACGCGAACCAAAATGACGACCACGGGCGCACCAGCGGCGTGGGGACCTGTGACCGGGATGATCAATTCCCGGCTCCTCCCCCCATGGGGTCGGCGAGCCTATCCTGGGGCCGATGACCTC
>DATDHG010000081.1:0-13497 GCA_036521675.1 Candidatus Dormiibacterota bacterium | reverse complement strand
GTGGTGCTCGCCGTCGCCACCGTCCTCACGGCGTGGAGCGCGTTCCAGGCCACCAAGTGGGGCGGTGTCCAAGCCAACGACTACGCCGCCTCATCCGCGCTGCGCGCCGCGGCGACCCAGGCGTCCACGCGCGCTGGACAGCTGACCATCATCGATGTCACCACGTTCGAGCAGTGGCTCGCCGCCGTGGCAAACGACCCGAGTGCCAGGGCTGCCGCCGACACCGGCGGCGCTTACCAGCCAAGACCCGACTCCCTGGAAGGTGTCCTCTACCACCGCTTCCGGTCCGAGTTCCGCGTCGCCTTCGACGCTTGGATTGCCACAAGGCCGCTGACCAACCCCGACGCGCCGAAGACCCCCTTCCAGATGGCGGAGTACAAGGTCGCCGACCAGGCGACCGCCACGCAGCTCAATCAGCAGGCGGACGAGCAGGCTGCGCAAGCGCGGGCTGCCAACCAGCGAGGGGACAACTACGTGCTGCTCACCGTGCTCTTCGCCAGCTCTCTGTTCTTCGCCGGGGTCGGCGCCAAGTTGCGCGGCCGGCGAGCCCAGGAACTCGCCATCGGCCTGGCCCTGGTCGTCATCGTCGCGGCGGCGGTCGTTCTCGCCACGTTCCCCAAGCAAATCTAATCGGTTGGCGAGTTCATCCGGTCTGCCTGCTGCAATGAAACATGCGTAGCAGCTCGTTCTACGATCGCATAAGCGTTCGGAGCCGGCGGAGAGATTCGAACTCTCGACCAGCCGCTTACAAGGCGGCTGCTCTACCCCTGAGCTACGCCGGCCGGCCCCGAGTGTACGGCGCGCTCGCGCTGCGGGCGTGACCGATGCACCGAACGCGGGAGGCGGCCCGGATCCACCACGCTTCGACTGGGTCCCCCATCAGGCCCCGGACGCTCCCGACCCCGACGCGGCCTCAGGGTCGCCGGGCGCAGGCGGCGACTCGCCGCGGCGGAGCGCCTCGAGGTGGTCCCTCACCTCCGACGGCAGCCGGTTCTCGACCCGGCGCGAGAATCCCGCCTCCTGGCTCAGGCGGCCCATCCGGTCCTGGGTGTCACTGGCCGTCGCGCCGATCTCGGCGTCGAGCGCGAGGGGGTCGATGGTGTCGGCGCCCATGGCCCGCACCATGTCCCGGACCAGACGGTCGGCGGTGGCCACGCGCACGCGCTCGGCTGCGGCCGGCCGCAGGGCGTCGTACACCAGGCGCTCGATCAGATGGTCGGCGCTGCCGAACGCGCCCCCGCCGAAGCGGATCTCGACGCCGTCCACCACCTCGGTCGCGGCCGCGTCGGCGGCGACCGTGCCTCGTCGTGCTGGGGCATCGAACACGACCACGATGCGCAGCGTGGCGGCGGCGGCGTGGGCCGCGAGGCGAGCCACCAGCACCCGGCGGACCTCCTCGAGCGGCGCGCGCGCACTGAGCAGCTTCTTGGTCTGCGGCCAGGCGTGCGCGACGTTGTAGCCGTCAATGACCAGCAGCTCCATGCCTCAGTCCCCCGACAGCGGCCGGCGGCGGGTCACGAAGCCGCGCTGGCGCCCCGCCTCGTAGAGGAGCAGCGCCCCCGCGACGGCCGCGTTGAGCGAGGCCACGTGCCCCAGCATCGGCAGGGAGACGAGCGCGTCGCAGCGCTTGCGCGTCAGCTCGCGCAGCCCGGTCCCCTCGGCGCCCACCACCAGCGCGATGGGCGACGTGTAGTCGAAGCGGTCGTAGCGCCCCGGCGCGTCAGCGGCCAGGCCCACCCGCCAGTAGCCGCGCTCCCCCAGGGTGGTGAGAGCCGCGGCCAGGTTTGCGACGGTGACGACGGGAACGTGCTCAGTGGCTCCGGCCGACGCCTTGGCCGCAGCCGGGGTGACGGTGGTGCTGCGGTCACGCGCGGCGATGATGCCGTCGGCGCCCGCAGCGTCGACGGCACGGGCCAGGGCGCCGAGGTTCTGCGGATCCTGGATGCCGTCGAGCACGAGCAGCAGCCCGGGGGCCTCGATCCCCGCAAGCAGGCTGTCGAGCGAGGGCGGCGGGCGGCTGTGGAAGTAGCCGACCACGCCTTGGTGGTGCTCGGTGTGGGCGATGTCATCGAGGCGGCGCCGGGCCGACTCCTCGACGGGGATGGCGCGCTCGTGGGCGGTGTCGAGAATCTCGCGCAGCCGCGCCTCGTCCCGCAGCCCGCCCGCTATCACCAGCTTGCGCGCCGGCCTCCCCGCGCGCAACGCCTCCAGGACGGGGTTCTTGCCATAGAGGATGTCCACTCGCGCCCTCAGGAGGCGGGCCGCCAGCGCTGCCCCTGGGAGGTGTCGTCGACGACGATGCCGCGCTCGCGCAGCTCGGCGCGCAGGCGATCGCTCAGCGCGTAGTCGCCCTGCGCGCGTGCCTGGACACGCTGATCGAGCATCGCACGGGTGGCCGCGTCGAGGGCGGCCTCGCGCTCCCGGTCGACAAGCGGCAGCACCCCGATGACGTCATCGCAGTGGTACAGCAGCGCCAGCAGCGCACCCTGGGACGCGCGGGAGATGGGCCCGTCGTCCAGCGCTCGGTTGGCCGCGCGCATCGCGATGCTGAGCTCCCCCACACCCAGGGGGAGGTTGAGATCCTCGTCGAGGGCGGCGTCGAATCGCTCGGTGGCGTCGCGGGCGATCTCCACCCCCGCGTCGGATCCACCCCGCTCGACGGCGGCGTCGGACACGCGATCCCGGAAGATGGCCAGGGCCTCCACCTGTGCCGCCGCCGCTGCCAGCGGCTCGAAACTGAAATTGACCAGCTTGCGATAGTGAGCGGCCGCCGCCAGTTGGAAGCGCACCGCCGAGGGCCGGTACTCGCGGACGAGCTCCGGAAGGAACGTGATGTTGCCCAGGCGCTTGCTCATCTTCGTGTCGTCGATGTTGAGGAAGTTGGCATGAACCCAGAGCTGCACGAAGCGCTTGCCGGTGGCCGCTTCTGACTGGGCGATCTCGTTCTCGTGGTGGGGAAACATGTTGTCGACGCCGCCGCAGTGGAGGTCGAAGCTCTCGCCGAGCAGGGCCATCGACATGGCCGAGCACTCGATGTGCCACCCGGGATGGCCGCGACCGAGGCGCGTCTCCCAGCCGATGTCCTCTGGGCTCACCGCCTTCCAGAGGGCGAAGTCGCGGGCGTCCTCCTTGCTGTAGTCGTCGGCATCGATGCGACCGCTGGCGCCGGCGCGCAGCGCCGCCGGGTCGAGGCCAGTGAGCCGGCCGTAGGGCGGGAACGCAGCGATGCGGAAATACGTGCTGCCGTCCCCGCGATAGGTGACCTGCCTGCCCTCGAGGCGCTCGATGAGCGACACCATCTCGTCGATGTACTCGGTGGCGCGCGGATATTGATGGGCCGGACGGATGCCGAGGGTCTCGAGGTCCTCGAAGAAGGCGTTGATCCAGGGGCCGGTCTCCTCTTCGAGGGTGTGCCCGGCCGAGCGCGCGTTGTTGAGGATGCGGTCGTCCACATCCGTCAGGTTCATGACGTGCGTGACCTTTTCGAAGCGCTGCTCCAGCACGCGCCGAAGCACGTCCTCGAAGACGAAGGTGCGGAAGTTACCGATGTGGGCACGGTTCCAGACCGTGGGGCCGCACGTGTACAGACGCACATGACCCGGCTCCAGGGGCACGACCTCCTGGAGCCGGCGTGACATGGTGTCGTGCAGGCGCAGGCTCACAGCGGCGCAACGTGGGCATCGAGGAGGGCCACGGCGCTGGCGGCGATGCCCTCGCCGCGGCCGGTCAGGCCCAGGCCGTCGGTGCTGGTGGCGGCCACGCTGACCACCCCCGCCGCCACGCCCAACGCCCCGGCCAGGCGGCGCGCCATCTCCGTGGTGTGCTCAGCCAGCCGGGGCGCCTCGCACACGGCGACCACCTGCGCGGAGACCACCCTCAGGCCCACCTCGCGCACCAACCGGGCCACCTCCGCAAGCAGCCCGAGGCTGTCCGCACCGCGCCAGCGCACCTCCGTGCCGGGAAAGTGGCGTCCCAGGTCACCCAAACCTGCCGCCCCGAGCACAGCGTCGGCGAGGGCGTGCGTGACCACGTCGCCATCCGAGTGCCCCTCGAGCCCGCGGTCATGGTCGATGCTGACGCCGCCGAGCACCAGCGGGCGTCCCGCCACCAGCCGATGGGCGTCAATGCCATGCCCGATGCGCATCCCGCTCACGTGGCGACCGCCTCATCGAGCAGGGCGCGCATGAGCGCCAGGTCCTGGGGGCGGGTCACCTTGAGGTTGCGGGGATCACCTGGGACGACGACCACGGGCGCCCCCAGGCGCTCGACGAGCGCACAGTCGTCGTCCGCGTCGACACCCTCGGCCTGCGCCCGCCGGTGCGCCTCGCGGAGGAGCGCCGTGTCGAACGCCTGCGGCGTCTGCACGGCCACCAGCTCAGAACGCTCCAGCGTGGCCGTCACTCGACCCTCGCCGTCGACGCGCTTGACACTGTCCACCAGCGGGATCGCGCTGGTCGCGGCGCCGTGGCGGCGCGCGGCGGTGATCACGTCGCCGAAAAGGGCCGGTGGGCAGAGCGGTCGCGCGGCGTCGTGGACGACGATGATCTCCGCCTCGCCACAACTGTCGAGCGCCAAGCGGACGCTGTCCTGGCGGCGCCTGCCGCCCGCGACCAGCTCGAGAGTGCCGCCGAGCCCCAGGGTCGTGGCGAGGGCGCGGAGCGGCTCCCAGTTATGGCCAGGTGTGGCCACGACGACGCGATCGAAGACCCCAGCCGCCGCCGTGGCGGCGAGGGTGTGGGCGACCAGTGGCCGCCCGCAGACCTCCGCCCACAGCTTGTCCTGGCCCATGCGACTTCCGCGCCCGGCGGCGGGGACGATCAGCGCGACAGTCAGGGGCCGGCGACCTTCGGCCGGGCCACGCTGGAGCGGCCGCTCCGCGCCCGCCGCTCGGCGCCGGTGTCCCTGCCGAGGGGCGGAACCAGGGCGAAGATCATGCGTCCGGCAGGGGTCTGGATCACCGTGGTCACAGTGGCGGTGACCGTCTCGTCGATGTGGTCGCGGCCGTTCTCCACGACGATCATGGTGCCGTCGTCGAGGTAGCCGACCCCCTGGTGGACCTCCTTGCCCTCCTTGACGATCGTCACCTCCATGGTCTCGCCGGCGCTCACGATGGGCTTGAGGGCGAGCGCCAGGTCGTTGAGGTTGAGGACGCGCAGGCCTTCGATGTGGGCCAGCCGGTTGAGCATGTAATCGGTGGTCATGATGGATGCGCCGCGGGCCCGAGCCAGCCGGACCAGCCGCGAATCGACCTCGGGAACGCCCGGGAAGTTGAGGTCGACGATCTCGCAGCGAGGATCGCCGAGCGCCTGCAGACCCTCGACGCATGCAAGCCCCCGCCGCCCCTTGGCGCGGCGCAGCGGATCCCCGGCGTCGGCGATCCGCTGCAGCTCCTCGAGCACGAAGGCGGGGATCAGCAGCCGCGCGGGGAGAAAGCCGGCGCGCGCGACGTCGAGCACCCGGCCGTCGATCAGGACGCTGGTGTCCAGAACGGCGGGGGCGCCGACGGGGCTGTCCGGCGCGGCGTCGAGCGTCGCGTCCCCCGACGCAGGGGAGCGGGCCGCGGTCAACCGGTTGCCGAAGGAGGCGATGTCACCCCGACGCTTCACGCCGGTCGTGACGCCGATGCACACGAGCACCACGGTGATGACCGCCGAGACCAGCAGGCCCACGCCGTCGGGCAGCCGCAGCAGGGGCACGGTGAGCAGAGCACTGGCGACCAGGGCGATCACGAGGCCGATCGCGCCCCCGACCAGCTCGGCGGTCTCGGCTTCGTCAAGCGTGCGCTGCACCCACAGGAACGGATCGACGCTCACCGAGGGGCCGGCGAGGAACCCCACCGCGCCCCCGACCGCCATGCACACACCCAGCGCGGCCGCCGCCACCACGACGGTGCCGTTGAGCACGCCGCTCGAGTTGGGGATCAGGTAGACGGCGTAGAACACCCCGCCGAGCAGACCCAGGAGCGCGCCGACGAGTCGGGCGATCCGGCGGGCCCGTCTCAGTGTGCGCGGGTCGTGCCGGTCCATCTCGTCCTCATTCAACCACAGCCCGCCGCCGATCACCGTTGTCGGACGGTGTCCCCGCGAGGTGGCGGCGCGCGCGCGTGGACGCGCTCAGCGGAGAACGGTAAGGGCTTCCGGCACCGTCGCCGCCCATCGAGCCCGGATCCCCGGTGTCGCGCCGCGCTGGGTGGCGGCGAGCACCGCCCCGTCGAGACCGAGCGCGGCCGCCTCGGCGAGGCGCGCGTCCAGGCGCCGAACCCGACGGACCTCGCCCCCGAGGCCGACCTCGCCCAGCGCCACCATGCCCTCCGGAGCCGGGCGGTCGCGCGCAGCCGAGGCGACCGCGAGGACCACCGCCAGGTCCGCGGCGGGCTCGCCGAGGCGCACGCCACCGACCACGTTCAGATAGACGTCGGCCTGCCCGAGCGGGACGCCACCGCGTTTCTCGAGGACGGCCAGGAGTACGTGCAGGCGCCCCAGGTCGAACCCCGAGGCGGTGCGCCGGGGCAGCCCGAAATTGGTCGGCACCACCAGCGCCTGCACCTCGACCGCCAGCGGGCGTGAGCCCTCGCAGGTCACCGTGAGCACGTTGCCGGGCACGCCCAGCGTGGCCGTATCCAGGAAGGCCCGGCCGGGCATCGGGGCCTCGCGCATTCCGGCCTCGTCGAGCACCAGGATGCCCAGCTCGTCGGTCGCGCCGAAGCGGTTCTTGACCCCGCGGAGCAGGCGGTGATCGCCGTGGCGCTCGCCTTCGAGGTACAGCACCACGTCGACCATGTGCTCGAGAGTGCGAGGGCCGGCGATGGCGCCCTCCTTGGTGACGTGGCCGATGAGCAGCACCGCCGTCCCGGTGGCCTTGGCGGTGAGCAGCAGGCGGGCGACCGCCTCGCGGACCTGGGCGACGCTGCCCGGGCTCCCGGCCACGCCAGCGTCGTGCAGGGTCTGCACCGAGTCGACGACTGTCAGCGCGGGGCGGTGATGCTCGATGGCGGCGAGCACAGCGTCGAGGTCGGTCTCTGCGAGCACTGCGACCTCCGGCCCGGCGCAGCCGGTGCGCCGCGCACGCAGGGCAAGCTGGGCGGCGGACTCCTCGCCGGCGGCGTAGAGCGTGGGCGCCCCGGCGGCGCCGCAACGGCGGGCGAGGTCCAGCGCCAGCGTCGATTTGCCGATCCCTGGATCGCCGCCGAGGAGCACCAGCGAGCCGGGCACGATGCCACCTCCGAGCACCCGGTCGACCTCGCCCAGCCCGCACGCCAGTCGAGGCGCGCCCGCCTCCGCCGCCACGACGTCCAGAGGTTGCGGTGTCGCGAACGCCAGGGCCGACGGCACCCGGGCGCCACCGCGAGCGCGCGGCGCTGCCTCGGCCACGGTGTTCCACTCGCCGCAGCCATCGCAGCGCCCCTGCCAGCGCCCCGCCTCCGCTCCGCACGCGGAGCAGACGAAGCTGCGGCGGTGCGGGTGGCTGGCGAGCGTCGCTGGGGGCACGGTCCGGGCAGCGTAGCGAACTGATGTTCGCCACGTCAAGGTGTTTTCGCGAAGACGAAACCCGTCCCCGAGGCCCACCACCGACGGCCGGCTACGGCCCGACGCGCCTCCGTCGCGGCCGGCTCCGCCCCCCACGCGCGCCCTGCCCGTCCCCGCTCGTCGCGGCCGCAAGCTGCCCGCCAGCACCCGCCTCGTCGTCGTCGATCTGGCGCCGCACGCTAACGAGCCGGTCGCGCAGCTCAGCGGCGCGTTCGAACTCCAGGTCCTTGGCGGCGCGCTTCATCTCCTTCTCGATGTCGCGCGCGAGGCGCAGCAGCTCGTCGGGCGGAAGGCCCGCGGCCTCCTGGAACGCGGCCGCCCGACCCGCCGCCTCCTCGCGCTGCAGCTCCAGCTCGCGCACCGCCTTGACGATGGTCTGCGGGGTGATGCCATGGGCCTCGTTGAAGGCCACCTGGCGGACCCGCCGCCGCTCCGTCTCGCCGAGCGCGTGCTCCATGGCCTCCGAGGTGCGGTCCGCGTACATGACCACGTGGCCGTTGAGGTTGCGCGCCGCCCGACCGATGGTCTGGATCAGCGAGCGGTAGCCGCGCAGGTAGCCCTCCTTGTCGGCGTCGAGGATCGCTATGAAGGACACCTCGGGGAGGTCGAGCCCCTCGCGCAGCAGGTTGATGCCGACAAGGACGTCGAAAACCCCGAGGCGCAGGTCGCGGATGATCTCGACACGCTGCAGGGTGTCGATGTCGCTGTGCAGGTAGCGCACCCGCACCCCGGCCTCGCGCAGATAGTCGGTGAGGTCCTCGGCCATCTTCTTGGTGAGCGTGGTGACCAGGGTGCGCTCGCCCTGTCCACTGACTCGTCTGATGTTGGCGAGGAGGTCGTCGATCTGGCCCTCCGAGGGGCGCACCTCGACGAGGGGATCGACGAGGCCGGTGGGGCGAATGATCTGCTCCACCACCCGCACGCTGTGCTGTTCCTCGTAGGGGCCGGGCGTGGCGGACGCGTAGAGGACCTGGCCCACCATGGCGTCCCATTCGGCAAAGGTCAGCGGCCGGTTGTCGAGCGCCGACGGCAGCCGGAAGCCGTACTCCACCAGGGGGAGCTTGCGGGAGCGATCGCCGCCGAACATGCCGCCGATCTGGGGCACGGCGACGTGGGACTCGTCAACGATCACCAGCGCGTCCTCGGGCAGATAGTCGAGCAGGCAGAAGGGGCGCTCCCCCTCGGCCCGGCCGCTGAGATGCCGCGAGTAATTCTCGATGCCGGCGCAGGTGCCGGTCTCGCGGATCATCTCCAGGTCGAAGTTGGTGCGCTGCAGCAGGCGCTGCGCCTCGAGCAGCCGGCCCCGCGACTCCAGCTCGGCGACCCGCTCACCGAGCTCCTCCTCGATGCGCACGATGGCCCGCTCGAGCTGCTCGCGGGGGGTCACGTACTGAGTCGCCGGAAAGACCTGGAACTCCTCACGCACCGCCAGGATCTCGCCTGTCAGCGGATCGAAGTCGCGGATCGCCTCCACCTCGTCACCGAACAGCTCGATGCGCGTGGCCACCTCCTCGTAGGCGGGCTGCACGTCGACGACGTCGCCGCGCACCCGAAACCGCGAGCGCCCGAAGTCGGTGTCGTTGCGCGAGTACTGCAGGTCGGCGAGCTTGCGCAGCAGGATGTCGCGACGGATCGACTCGCCCCGCTTGACACTCAGCGACTCGCCCAGGTAGTTCTCCGGCGAGCCGATGCCGTAGATGCACGAGATCGAGGCCACGACGATGACATCGCGCCGGGTCAGCAGCGCGCGGGTGGCGCTGTTGCGCAGCCGGTCGATCTCCTCGTTGCGCGAGGAGTCCTTCTCGATATAGGTGTCGGTGCGCGGGATGTAGGCCTCGGGCTGGTAGTAGTCGTAATAGGAGACGAAGTACTCGACCGCGTTGCGCGGGAAGAACTCGCGGAATTCCGCCCAGAGCTGCGCAGCGAGCGTCTTGTTGGGAGAGAGCACCAGCACCGGCCGCTGCAGGCGCTGGATGACGTGAGCGCACGTGAAGGTCTTGCCCGATCCGGTGACGCCCAGGAGGGTCTGCTCGCGCAGGCCGTCACCCGCGCCGGCGGCGAGCGCCTCGATGGCCTCGGGCTGATCGCCGGCAGGGGCGTAGGGCGCGGCGAGTTCGAACCGGGGCATCGAGGGCCAGTCTACCCAGGGTCCGGCGGCGCCAGCGCGGCGGGCCAGACGATGATCGCTCGCGTGCTACGCGGTTGAGACGTTCCCGCTTTCTGCGGCCATGGCGGAGGGAGAGCCGGCCGCAACCCGTGCAGCGAGCTGGGTGCGGGTGCGCACGCCGAGCTTGGCGTAGGCCCGCTGCAGATGTGTCTCGACGGTGTTGACGGAGAGCCAGAGCTGCGCAGCGATCTCACGATTGCTCCGCCCTGATGCGGCCAGCTCGACCACGCGCGATTCCTGGGGCGTCAGCGGACCATCCGTCGCGCGCCGAGCGCGTCCGCCGCGGGCGACGTCGAGCTCCCTGGTGACCACGCGTGCGAGCATCGCCGCGCCGGACCTCTCGGCAAGGGCGAGCGAGCGGGCGAGCGCGCGTCTGGCTTCGAGCCCATGGCCAGTGCGGCGCAGAGCGGATCCCACATGCCAGAGCACCCAGACGCGATCGAGGACCGCCTCTGAGGCGTCCGCCAGGGTGGCTGCCTCGCGCAGGTGCGCCATGGCGAGGTCGGGCCGTTGGCTCTGCTCCGCGATGAGGCCCAGGCCGAGGGATGCGATCGCCCGGGCGTCGGCGCGCGCCAACGTACGCCCCCTCTCCTCCAGCCGGGCCGCGAGCGTCGATGCCGCCTCTCGCTGCCTGGTACCGACAAGGGCGAGCAGGGCCGGCCCTTCCCACGGGATCAGCCCGGGAACTGTTACACCGAGGCGCTCGACCTCCGCGGCGATGTGCGCGTACCTCGAGGCCGCGGTCGACAGGTCGCCGTCGAGAAGCGCCCTCAGGCCGGCGACATGGTCCATCCAGATCGCGGCCAGCGGATCCTCCTGGCACTGCAGGCGGCGCCCGGCCTCCAAGGAGAACCGTGCGGACTCTTCACCTCGGTCCAGGTGGAGGAGGACGTGGGCGCGAATGGCCAGTGCCAGTGCGCGCTGACCTGGGGCCTCGCGAGCGGCCGCAACAGCCGCCTCCACTGCGGTCGAGGCCGGCTTGAGCCGTCCCAGCCGGGTCAGGACGTCAGCGTGCAAGGCCAGCAGACCCGCCGTCGCTCCACTGAAGCCGCGCTCCCGGACCTGCTTGAGGGCGGCTCCGAAGAACCCATGGGCGACGTCGAGCCGCGCCGAGGCGGTGAGAGCAATCCCGCATACCGTGGCCAGGGCCGGTAGCCGGTCCTCGCCATCAGAGGCCACCAGAGGCCGGTTCATCAGGCGGAGCGCGCGTTCCTGGAGCTCGTCGATGGCTCCGTGCTCGGCGGCGAGGACGCGCAGTGCGGAGTCGAGGACCGCGATGTCATGGTGGACCTCGTCCTGCGCCGGCCCTGTCAGCACCCTCGCTCGGTCCAGCAGCTCGCGCCCGGCGTCGACTCCGATCACCATGACAGTTGTCATGGCCTGCTCGACGAGCGCGTCGGCGACGGCGTCAGGCGCACCGTGGCGGGCGAGCGTCGCGGCCTCGCCAAGTCGAATCATGGCCGATCGACTCCGGCCCGCCAACACGTGAGAGCAGCCCAGCAGGCGAAGGGCGAACACCCGTGTGCGGACGTCGACGTCCTGCTCGCGAAGCATCCGGGCGACGACCCTCGCAGTGGCCGCCGGGTGTCCTGCACGGAGGAGGGCGCGTCCCAGTGAGAGACGAAGGTCGGCGCTCGCGCGGTCGCTGGCCAGGGCCAGCGCGTCCCGGAAATGAGCCGCCGCACGCGCCGCTGCGCCGTCGAGGAGTGCCGAGCGACCCGCTCGTGCCAGGAGATCGATGGCCGCGTCGCTCCTCGCGAGGTCCCCATGTAGGGCATGCTCCGCGGCACGCCTTTCGAAGCCGCGCTGTGTCAAAGCATCGAAGGCCCGGGTGTGCAGCCGCATCCGAACGGGTGGGGTCATCCCTAGATAGACAAGCTGTTGGACCAACGGCTGGCTGAATTCCAGGGCGCGGCCGGGACCCTGCCGCAGGAGGCCCAACCGGCACATGACGTCCAGAGCCTGGTACCCCTCCGCCTCGTCCAACTGGGCGATATCGAGCGCCACCTCGGGACGAAACCGCCTTCCGAGCACGCTCGCCGCCTCGAGGCAGACGCGAGCCGCCGCAGGCAAGCCGACGAAGCCGGCAATGCCACCCAGCCGGCCGACCAGCGGCTCGACCATCCGGGCAGCCGCCTGGCCCGAGCCTGCATCGCCGTCCGCCAACGCCGCTGCCACCTCGTCGAGGAGCAGGGGATTGCCGCCGCACAGGTCGACGATCGCGTCCGCCTCATCGGGTGTGAGAGCGCGCCCCACGCTGTCGCCCACGAAGGTGAGGGCGCTCTCCGCGTCGAGCGGTGCCAGCCGTTTGACCACGGCCTCGCCTCGGAGCTCCAGCGCGAGGCATTCGCGCATTGCGCCCTCGGGCCACGGCCGCAGAGCGGCGAGCATCCCCAGCGGGGTGCGGTCGAGGTGTCGACAAAGGTGAATGAGCACCTGCACAGAGTCAGGGTCAGAGAGATGAAGGTCATCCGCCACGAGGAGCGTGGGCTCGGCCGCGAGCTGATCTGCGACCTCGGCGGCGATGCGGCCGATCGCCTCCGAAAGGGGTCCGCCACCGGCATTGGGGCTGGAGAATGTTTTCCCTGGGACGAGGTCGCGGACGAGCAGAAGCGGAACGCCAGCGTCCATCTCATGCACCTGGGCCCGCGCGACCCTGATACCGGCGGTATCAGCCAGCGTGACGGCTCGCCGCAGTGTCCAGGATTTGCCGAGACCGGCCTCGCCCACGACGAAGACACCGCCCCCGCCCCCTGAGCGGACACGGTCGACGAGGCGCTCCACCTCGTCCACTCTTCGATCGAGCGCCAACGGATCCCCCCGTCGCCGGTGGCATGCGGCTCCAGCCCAGGACCGATCCCCACCGCGACCTTGATCTATGCGCGCTGCGTGGCGTGACGGACGGCATCCGCGAGGTCGCGGAGCGAGGCCGTCACCCCGACGTGGTCGCCACCCCTGCTACGTGGTGCCCTTCACTACCTCGCGCCCCCTGCGTTCGGTGCGTTTGCCCGGCTTGGGTGGATGAGTATAGGGGACGTCCGCCCGGTGCGGGACACTCTGTGGGCCAGAGGCGCTGCCCATGGGCGCTGCAGGCCGGACGGAGGCGTCGCTCACCGCGTTGTCCCATCCGGTGCGCGCCGTCACCGGAAACGGCAACCGCCGAGACCGGGCGTGGACCACGGCGCCCGGTCTCGGCGTTGCCATACCGTCACCGATTCGCTAGCCCACTGCGTGGTCGGCCACGCCTATTGTTCCTGGGAACAGGCGATCGCAATGATTGGCGTCCAGTGTGGAGGCGCTACCCCCCCAGATGGTCGTGCTCACGGTCACCTTGTCGCCCGGTCACGACATCCCCCTGACCGACGCGCTCGACCTCGGCGAGGCACAGCAGACCCTCAGTGCTGTCCGTGACCTCTTCGAGGACCCGGCCGCGATCGCCGAGGGATGGCACGTGACCGACGAGTCGGAGGCGTTCCGCGTGTCTCGCGGCTCCTTCTCGGCCCTGTTCGCCCTGGTAGCGGTCGGCCGGGCGAAGAAGCTCGGCCCGGTGCCGGACGCACCTGCCGTGGAGTTGACAGGTCGCGCGGCAACGCCACGCTCGGCAGCCTCGAGCCCGCACCGCGCACCCCCGGGCGAGTGAGGTCGAGCCGGGCCCGAGCCACATCAGGCGGCCGACGGTCTCCTCGCTGCCTCGGCGGCCATGCGGACGGTGGGGCACGCCGTAGCACCGCAGCTCGTCGGCGTGGCCGGCGTTGAGGCGCGCAGCACCGATCCGCGGATAGGGCGGCTGGCACGGAGGGCAGC
>DATDHG010000080.1:0-20933 GCA_036521675.1 Candidatus Dormiibacterota bacterium | reverse complement strand
GTGATCTTCCAGCCGTCGATGCCGCCGTTGTCGTTGACGTGCTTGAACCAGGTCTCCTGGCCCAGGGTGAGGGGCTTGCCGATGAGGGCGGCGGGTCCGCTCAAGGGCGTGAGGATGCCGAGGTTGATGGTCTTGGCCGTGGTGTCGACACCCGGGCCTCCCGTGACCCCGCCACTGCCACTGCTGCTGCTGCCGGCACTGCCGGTGCCACAGGCGGCCACGGTCGCCGTCATGGCGGCGGCTCCGAGCCACCTCAGCTTGCTGCCGGATCTTTGCGCCAGGGTCATGCTTTCTCCTCCAAACCGGAAGCCGCTTGTCGGGACCGCGCCACCCGTGTGCGGATCGCGAGGGCGCGTGCGCGCGCCCCGATGCCGATGAGGCCCCGGGGCTCGACGACCAGGAAAAGGACGATCAGCACACCGAAGATGATGTCGGTGGCGTCGCCCACGGCGATGCCACCCTCACCGGCGCTGTGCTGCAGCAGCGGAATGCTGTCCGAATACCGTTCCAGCACCGGCTGGAGCCCTTCGATGAAGATGGCGCCGAGCAAGGCTCCCCAGACCGTGCCCACCCCGCCCACGATGATGATGGCGACGTACTGGATGGAGAGCAGCAGGTTGAACTGGAGCGGGTCGACGTGGGTGAGAAAGGCGCCATAGAGCGCCCCGGCTACGCCCGCCAGGAACGACGAGATGACGAACGCCCCGACCTTGGCACGGGCCAGGTCGACGCCCATGAGCGCCGCGGCCACCTCCCGGTCGCGGACCGCCTGCAGCGCCCGTCCCGTCCGGGTTCTGGTCAGGTTGCGCACGAAGATCATGGCCAGCGCCAGGATGAACAGCGAGAGGTAGTAGTAGAGCCCGTCGCGGTTGAAACCAATCCCCAGGATGCTGTTCTGGTCGCTGCTGAAGTCGAGGCCGAGGAAGGCCGGTTGGGGAATCGCGCGCCCCTGGCTGCCGCCTGACACCGATTCCAGGTTGACGAAGATGTGCTGTCCGATGAAGACCAGCCCGATGGTGACGATGGCGAGGTACAGGCCCCGCAGCCGCAACGCGGTGGGTCCGATGAGCCCGCCGAGCAGCGCCGCGACCAGGCCCGCGGCAGGAATCCAGAGCAGCGCGTTCACACCGTGGTCTTGGCCCAGGACGGCAGCCGTGTAGGCGCCGACGCCCAGGAAGAACGCCTGGCCGAGCGAGACCTGCCCGGTGTAGCCGGTGAGCACGTTCAAGCCCAGCCCGCCGATGGCGCCGATGAGCACGAAGACCAGCGTGCTGATCCAGAAGTCGTCGAGGAAGAATGGCAGCACGAGCCCCACCGCCAGGACTGGCAGGGTCAACCACGTGCCCAGCCGGATCGCGCGCACGCGGCCCCGTACCCCGGACCGAACGGGCTCGGCGGCCACGCTCGGGGTCGCCATCAGATGCGCTCCACTGGGCGCTGACCGAAGAGCCCGTAGGGCCGGATCAGGAGTACTGCGATCATCACCACGTACGGGGCGATGGTGTAGAAGTTATGGCCCAGCGCGGGGATGTTGCTCTCGTAACCCTGGGTGAGCAGCTCCACGATGCCGATCGTCAGGCCGCCGATGACGGCGCCGAGCGGCGACTCGAGGCCCCCGATGATGATCGCCGGAAAGGCGGCTAGCGCGATGTCGCCCGTGGTCGGGTCGAGCCCGCGCGGGAAGGCGGTGAGGAAGATTCCGGCGATGGTGGCGATCCCGGCAGCCAGGCCCCAGCTCAGCGCGTTCACCCGGCGCACGGGGATGCCGACGGCCAATGCGGCCTCCTCGTCAACCGACGTGGCCCGGGTGGCGAGCCCGTATCGTGAGAACCTGTCGAAACAGAAAAAGCCGGCCAGGACGATGGCGGTCACGATGATCGACCAGATGTTCACCCAGGTGAAGACGACCCCACCGACGGTCAGCTCGCCGGTGCCGATGGGATCGCCGGTGCCGTCGGGCCGCTGGTTGACGCCGAAGATGGCCGGAACCAGCGCCGTGATGGCGATGTTGAGACCGATGGTGATCATCACCACGGTGAAGACGGGCTGGCCGGTGACGCGGCGGAGCACGAAGACCTGGAAGAGCACCCCCACCATGACCATCGCGGCCACCCCGATGGCGGCCGCCAGGAACCATGGAACCGACTTGTCGATGACCATGTACGAGATCAGGTAGGCGCCCAGCAGAAGCAGGCTGCCCTGGGCGAAGTTGATCACACGGCTGGCCCGGTAGATGGCGACGAAGCCGAGCGCCACCAGGGCGTAGAGGCAGCCCACCGAAACGCCTTCGAAGAGCAGCTGCACCAGCTTGGTCATCCCGCCGCCTCCAGGCCCAGCGGCTCGCCGAGGTAGGCGCGGATGACCCCGTCGTCGCGCTGGATCGCCTCGGGCGTGCCCAGTGCGATGGCGCGCCCGAAATCGAGAACGAGGATGCGCTGCGCCACCTGCATGACCATGCCCATGTCGTGTTCGACGAGCACGATGCCGAGCCCCCGCTCGCGGTGGATGCGCTCCACCAGCGTGGTCACCTCCTTCCGCTCCGCCGCGCTCATCCCCGCCACGGGCTCGTCCAGGAGCAGGAGCGACGGTTCCATCGCGAGCGCGCGCGCCAGCTCGACGCGCTTGCGGACGCCATAGGGGAGCGTGGCCACCCACTCGCCCGCGCGGTCGGCGATTCCCGCGAACTTGAGGGCCTCCATGGCCGCGGCGCGCGCCGGTCGCTCCTCCGCCCTCGCCGGGCCCACCCAGATGCCGCCCCGCAGCGGGCCGCTGCGCAGCAGGTGATGGCGTCCGATCAGCACGTTGTCGAGCACGGTGAGATTCGCAAAGAGGCCGAGGTTCTGCAGGGTGCGGGCGATGCCCGCCTCAGCCAGGCCGGCGACCTTCATGGTCGCCATGTCGACGCCGCGGTAGTGCACGGTGCCGCGGGTCGGCCGGTAGATGCGCGACAGCACGTTGAAGAGCGAGGTCTTGCCGGCGCCGTTGGGGCCGATGACGGCGAACAGTTCACCCTCGTCGACGTGGAACCCGACATCGGTGAAAGCCGTGAGCGCGCCGAAACGCAACTCCAGGCCCCTGACCTCGAGCAGCGGAGTCCCCGGCTTCGCTGTGATGCTCACCGCCTCTCGATCTCCGCGGTGACGAGATCTCCGCCCGCGCGTGTCCCCAGGTACGCCGCGCGGACCCGCTCATCGGCGAGCAGCTCTGCGGTTGGTGCGGAGTGGACGACGCGGCCGTTCTCGAGCAGGTGGCCGCTCTCGGTCAGTGCCAGTGCCAGCGCGGTGGACTGGTCGACCAGCAGGATGGCGACCCCATCATCCTGGCGGATGCGGTTGAGGACCTCGCCGATGCGCTGCACGACCAGGGGGGCCAGGCCGAGCGAGGGCTCGTCGAGGAGCAGCAGACGCGGTCGAGCCATGAGCGCCCTGCCGATCGCGAGCATCTGCTGCTCGCCGCCGCTGAGCAGCCCGGCGGGCTGCTCGAGCCGCTCGCCGAGCAGCGGGAACAGGTCGAGGACGTGCTGGCGAACCGCCTCGCCGCCGGCCCGCCCCTGGGCCGCGAAGCCGCCGGCGCGGAGGTTGTCGGCCACGCTGAGCTCGGCGAAAATGCGGCGGCCCTCGAGCACCTGGGCCACGCCGGCCCCCACCAGGCGCGAGCAATCCGCGCCGACCACGTTGCGGTCGTCGAGATAGATGGCGCCTCGCTCGATGACCCCATGGTGGAAGCGCAGCAGGCCGCTGACGGCGCGCAGCACCGTGGTCTTGCCGGCGCCGTTCGCCCCCAGGAGGGCGACCGCGCCCGCCGCCGGGACCTCGAAGCCGACCCCGTCGACGCCGAGCACGGCGCCGCCGTAGCGCACGGTGAGCCCCTCGACGCGCAGCAGGCTCACAGCGCCCCGCGATCGCGGGCGTCGACAAGAGGCGCACCGGGGCCTGCGGCGCCCATGCGCCCGATACGCCTGCGGGATACGCGGGCGCGCCTGCCTGTGTCCATATCCGCCTTCAGCGGCCTCCAACCGGACGGCCTCGGCATCACCGAGGTCAGCTCCCTCCGCACCGAGCGGAGTGGCCGCGCATGCTACCAGTGGCCTCGCGAATCTTCACGCAGGAAAGTTGCGCCAGGCCCGCGCGGCGGACCGGCCCGAACCACCCCACCCCGGCCCGCCGGGCTGCCGGCGCCATCGCTAGGGCTGCTGCGTCTGGCCCGGAGCCGGGCCGTCGGCAGCCGCCGGTTGGGGTCGCGGCGTGGCGCCGCTGCCGGGAGAGCCGTTGAGCGCGGCGTTGGTCCGCCGGCGCGTGCGACGCCCGACGGCCGGCACCACGGTCACCGCCTCCGAAGCGTATCCACCCCCCAGATTCTGGCCACGGGTGGCACCTACTGAACGCTCCAGCCGTTCGAATCCGCGTCGCAGACCCGCGCCGATGACGTCCACGTCGGGTACCGCGTCGTAGTCGCCGATGATGCCGAAATAGAGACCGCCGTTGTAGGAGGTGACGCAGATGATCACCCCCAGGTTGGCCGTCAGCGGCAGCAGCGGGTAGGTCTCGAGCAGCCGGGCGCCTCCGGAATACAGCGGGTACTGCACCCCGGGAACGTTGCTGACGACGCTGTTGAGCAGGCGCTGGTTGGTGAACTCCAGGCGCCCGGCCAATCCGTGCAGCGTGGCGGGGGCCAGCCCGGCCAGGGCGATCAGCCGGTCCGCAGCCACCGCCTGCCGGCGCTCCTTGAGATCCTTCATGGCGTGCGTGACCGCCGCCAGCCGCCGCCGCGCCGGCATCGACCCCACCGGCAGGTCGACGAACATCGCGGCCACCCGGTTGCCCAGTGCCATGCGCTCGGTCTCGTCGCGCACCGACACCGGGACCATCACCCTGTACACCTGCTCCTGGTGGGCGACGCCGCGGTGGGTGAGGAAGTGGTCGAAGGCCTCACCCACGGCGGCCAGGACCACGTCGTTGACTGTTCCACCGGACGCGTTCTTGACAGCCTTGGCCCGAGCCAGGGAGATGGACACCAGGCTGATGCGCCGAGCCGCCCCCACCGGCACGTTGAGGGGACTCTCCGGCACCGGGCGGAGCAGGCTCAGCAGGCGGCCGATCTGGGTGGTCCCGGCGACCGCGCCGACCATGCGGCCCGGCACCGTCCAGGGCCGGCGCACCGCTCCCGCCACGCCCCGACCGAGATCGCCGAAGCCCTCCCGCAGCGTGGCGGCGACCATCTGGGTGCCGGCGGGGAGCGCGGCGGGCCGGAAGGGGGCGGTGACGGTCGGGCGGCGCCCCTCGGGGTCGCGGTCGAGCAGGATGGTGGCCAAGTCGACGCCGCTGATCCCGTCGATCATGGCGTGATGGGTCTTGTTGTAGAGCGCCAGGCGGCCGTCTGCGAGCCCCTCGATCACGTAGGCCTCCCACAGCGGGCGCCGGTGGTCCAGGGGCCGCGCGTGAATCCTGGCGACGTAGTCGAGCAGCTCGGTCACGCCCCCGGGCGCCGGCAGCGCGGCGCGGCGCAGGTGGTAGCTGAGATCGAAATCGGGGTCGTCGACCCAGACCGGCTGGCCCAGGCCCAGGGGCACCGGGAGCGCCCTCTGGCGATACCGCGGCACCTCGGGGAGACGCTCCGCGATGGTCTGGAACAGGCCGCCCAGCCCCGGCCGTCCGGGAATGTCCGGCGTGCCTTCGAAGATGTACAGCCCGGCGACGTGCAGGGGGGTGTGGGCGTGTTCATAGTGCAGGAAGGTGGCGTCGAGGGCGGTCAGCCGGTCGAGAGTCGGCATCGCGGCTATTGGACCACCAATGCCTCCCCGAGCATCGCTGCGCTGCGCATCGGCCGGCGCCCTCGCCACGCTTCGGAGGGCGCCCTCAGCGGCGCCTGGAGGGACGGCCGCGGCCTCCGCCGCTGCGGGGGGGTGGCCGCCCGCTGCTGCGGAGTAGCAGGAGCAGCCCCCCGGCCACGAGCAGCGCCACCACCGCCACCCCGATCAGGATCAGCGCGGTGTTCGAGGATTCCCCTCCCGCTCCTGCGGACGCCGTCGAGGTGGCGCTGCCGCTGCTGCTGACTCCGGGGGCGACGAGGGTGGTGCCGGGAAGGCAGCCCGCGGCGGCGTGGGTCTGGGGGGACCCGGGCAGGACCAGCGCGAAGGTCGTGAACGAGGTGACGTTGGCCCCGAAGATGTCGGCCGTTCCCACCGGCGTGCTGTTCAGCGGAGTCCAGGTGCGCCCGTCGAACTGCTCGAGTGTGGCCAGCTTGCCGGTGGGGGGACCGCGCAGCACCACCGTGGCCAGGGCGCCGGGCGCCAAGGGCAGCGCGACGTTGCCCGCGGTGACCGGGATGTCGTAGACGTTGCCGTCGAGCACGCCGTCGGAGGGCAGGATCTGCGGCGGGACCACGGGCGTCAGCGACACCGTGATCGCCGTGGCGCCAGGCGGCAGCACCAACTCGCCGGCCTGGACCAGCACCTGCGCCTGGGGGATGGGGACCTCGTCGGTCGTGAAGCCCACCCCGGGGCTCTGGCCGTTGGTCACCGGCAGGGTCTGGGTGGCTGGGTTGGGGGCGGGGTGGAGGCTCAGGTTGATCCCCGCCGGCGCGCAGACATAGCGGAAGGGAGGCGCGACGCCCACCGAGTCGTAGAGCGGCGGGGCGTTGGTCCCCGTGGCCAGCCAGCCCGCCAGCGCCGCCGCCGCCCCCGCGGCGAGGACCGCACGGCGGTGGCGTGCAGCCCTTCTCACCACACCCACCAGAGCGCCAGGTCGGCGCCGGCATGGGCGGTCGCCGGCGCCGTCACGCCCCCGGAGGCAACGCGCAGGCAGCCCAGCAGGACGCCCACCCCCAGGTCCAGGGGTAGCGCGCCTGGTCCATACATGGGAACGTGGATGACGGCGAAGGCAACGGCCGCGACCGCCACCGCCGCGGCCTCGCCCGCCCCCGTGCGGCGCACGGCGTCGAAGAGGGCGCCGCGCAGCAGCACCTCCTCCGCCACGGCGACGCAGAACGTGGCCAGCGACCAGGTGAGCAGCATCCCCCAGGCCGGTCGCGGCACCGCCGGGACCCCGACCCAGAGGCGATGCGCAAGGGGGAGGGCGCAGAGCAGCGTGGCCCCGCCCAGGCCCATGCCCGCCCCCCGCGCCCTGCTCGGCCAGCTGCCCCGCACGGGGCGCCATCCGCTCAACAGGCCGAGAGCCAGCAGCACCGCCGCGAAGAGAACCGCTGCCGGCTGAGAAGTGCTCCCAGCCGCTCCCCCGCTCGCCAGGCGCAGCGTCATCGCCGCCGCCAGCCCCCCCATCAGGATGCCGGCGCGCAGCGCGGCGACCGCGCTGGGCCGCGGCTGCGCCGCGCCCAACTGCGGCTTCGCCGCCACGATCACTTGGGCAACGGCACGTCGGTCACGATCCCGGTCGCGTACGCCGGCGGCCATACCACCACGCTGTGGCGCACCCCCTGCCATTGCCAGATCACAGCCGCGGCCCGCAGGTTCTGGCCCAACCGGGCGGGATCGGTGGCGAAACGCAGCCCGCCGCCGTCGGGCAGCGAGCCGGCGGGCAGGTCGGCCGCGCGCGCCACCGCGGCGATGCCCTGTGGATTCAGCTGCCCCATGGCCGCGGCCCTGGGGAGCACGTGGTGGAGGAGAGCCCAGGCGGCGGTGAAGCCGGCGATGCCGTCCTCGCTCGGTGGACCGCCGCGGCGCTCGGCCCAGGCGGCGGCGAAGCGGTCGAAGGCGACCCGCCCCTCGAAGTTGAGGGTGCTGGGGTCGAAGCCGGGCCCGGGCCGGTCGGACGCGAAGACGCCTGTGGCGTCAGCCCCGAGCAGGGCTCCGAAGTCCATCCCGCACTCCGCCATCGTGGAGCCGATGAAGGCGCCGACGTGCAGGCCGGCGGCCAGGAAGGCACGGCGGAAGGCGACCCCGTCCTCCACGTGTGAGACCAGCAGGAGCAGGTCGGGCCGGGTGGTGCGCAGGGTGGCGAGGGCGCTGTCGAAATGAGTCTCGGTCAGGTTGTACGTGGACGTGCTGACCACGCTCATCCCGGCCGTCTGAGCGTTCTGCACGGCGGCGTCTGCCACGCTGCGGGCGTACAGGTCGTCGGCGACCACCAGGCTGACGCGCATTCCACTCGCCGGCCGGCCCAGTCGGGGCGCCAGCTGCGTGGCCGCAAAGCTGATGGAGTTGGCGCCGAGGTTGCCCCCCGTGGCGCCCACCCGGAAGACCAGCGGGAGCCCGCGCCCGGTGATGCGGTCGGCGACCGCTCCCGCCTCCCAGTAGAGCATGCCGCGCTCGGCGGCAGCCTGGCTGGCGGCCATGGACAGGTCGGAGGCGAAGCCGCCCAGAACCATGACGGCCCCGTCCGCGCGAAGGGAGTCCAGCGCCGGGGCCGCCTCGTCGACGGTGCTGAGGTCGCGCACGTCGAGGACCACGCGGCGGCCGCCGACGCCCCCATCGGCGTTGACAAGGTTGGCCGCGATGTCGACCCCGAGGGCCTCGTCGGCGGCGTACTCGCCCAGCTCACCGTGGAGTGGATACACGGCGCCCAGGAGCAGGGGCGGGCTGCTGGCCCCGCCGGCGGTCAGGCCGGCGGCCAGGGCCAGCGACGTGAGCAGCATTCCGGCGCCAACGAGGCGAACCCCGCGCAGGGGTTGGCCTCGGGGGCGCATCAGCGCGCTTCGACCGTCGCCGCGGCCGCCTGCGTGCCGGGGTTGACCTCCGCCGGCCGCGGGCTCAGGGTCTCGCTGAGGCCGACGACCGCGTGGATGGCGGTCTCCAGGTCATGCTGGTCGAAGCCGCGCGGGGCGCTGCGCTCCAGCACCACGGCGGCGACGGCCTCGCCGTCGCGAACCACGGGCACCACGATCACCGAGTAGACATCGATGTTGGTGCGGCGCTGCGGCCGGAACGAGACCGCCTCGGTGGCGACCACCGCCTGGCGTCCACCCAGGGCTCGCTCGACGAGCCCGATGCTGAGGCGGCCGCTGTCGGCACGCAGTCCCGCCGGCACCACGTAGGCGCGCTGAGCGCCGAGCTGCTCGGAGACCCGCTCGAGGCCGGCCTGGGACCCGAGGTCGGCGGCCAGCCGCGACCAGGCCCGCGGCGAGCGGCGCACGCGGGGCAGGTTGGTCAGGCCGTTGAGGGCCGCGGCCACCAGGGCGGCGACCGCCCCGGCGGCCACCGGCGCCCATCCGACGGCGATCAGCACGGCGTACGCGCCGAACATGACCAACCCCGCAGCCAGGGCGGTGACGAGGTAACCGCGCCGGTCGTTGTGGTGGCCGCGAAGGTCGGCGAAGGTCCAGAGGCGGTTGAGGGTGGTGTTCCAGGTGATCGAGACGACGAACGCGGGCACGAAGGCGACCAGTGCCGGGAGGCCGAGCGGCCCCGCGGCCAGGGCCAGCAGCGGCAGGAAGATGCACAGCCCGGAGAGGCCCACCAGGCCGAACTTCCACAGGCGCGCCGAGCCCTGGACCTCGAGCACAAGCGAGCGCAGGTGGCGCAGGTACTGCAGGCCCTGGCCCATGGTCGCCTTGCTGTCGCCCATGCGACGCGCCTCGAAGCGCATCGGGACGTCGACGACCTCGACGTCGCTGAGCACGACCAGCAGCTCCAGGAGCACCTTGAAACCCACCGGGCGGAACTCGACTCCGTCCACGAGCGAACGCCGGCACAGGAAGAAGCCGGAGAGGGGGTCGCGGCTGCGCCGTGCCTCGACGAACAGCAGCCGGGCCAGGGCGGTCGCGCTGCGGCTGACCAGGCGGCGCGCCGGACCGGACAGCCCGGCGTAGCTGCCACCGGCGACGTAGCGGCTGCCGACCACCAGGCCCGCACCGCGTTCGGCGGCCGCCAGCATGGCGGGGATCGTCTCCGGAGGGTGCTGGAGGTCGGCGTCCATGACGCAGACGTAGCGGCCGACGGCCATCCGCAGCCCGGCCACCACCGCCGTGCTCAGGCCGCCGTTGCGCTCGGCACCATGGCGGAGCAGCGGGCGGACCACCCCGGGGTGGGTCTCGGCCAGCTGCTCCAGCACCTTGGGGGTGTCGTCGGTGCTGTCGTCGACCACGCAGATTTCCAGGGCGACGCCGGGCAGCGCCGCCAGCAGCCGGTCGACCAGGATCGGGGCGTTCTCCGACTCGTTGCGGGTGGGGACGACGATGCTGAGCAGGGGTGGATGGGCCATGTCGCGCACAGTCTAGGGCGCCCTCTGCCACGTTCCCGTATCGGCGCTTCCACAGTGCCGCTCCACGATTGGGTGCGGGACTCCGGGCTAGCGCGCGGCCGCCGAGAACCCGATCAGCACCACGACGAGCAGGGTCGCCATCGCCGCCGGCGGGGCCAGGGCGGCGGCGAGGGCGCTGAGCGCGGGCAGCCCGTACACCGCGGCTGCGGCGACCGCGATCAACGCCAGGAACCAGGCCAGTACGAGGAAGCCGGCGAAGCCCACTCCAGTGCTGACATCGAACGCGCCGTTGCGGTCAAGGATGGCCTGAACAACGCGGATGGCGTCGAACGCGACGAGGGCGGGAATGGCGAAGGCGCTCACGGACATCCAGACCCGCAGCCGCGAGGCCACCCCCATGAGCTGAGCCACCGCGTCGACGATGTAGGCGTCGATGAGCCAGACGCTGGCGAACAGGAGCGGCAGGAATGCGCTGATTCCGAGCCCGGCAGGGTCCTGCTCGAGGAGGGCGGCCACCACGGAGAGGAGAGCTGCCGCGATGCCGGAGCCGGCGACCACGCCGACAGCGGCGCCGAGCGGTCGCCCGTCCCGCATGGCCGCAAAGGTGCGGGCCGGGCGGCGCAGCACGCCGGCGATGTCGCTGGCGACCATGGGATGCAGCCTACCGGGCGTGGCGGGCCTCCGGAACCTGCGCGGCTGCCCGCGGGTCGAGGCTGGTTCCCCCATGCGCGCGGGTGTGCCCGCCGGCCTTCGATTGACTGTTTTGCCGGAACCGACGTAGGATTGCTGACACAGGAGGTCAACAATCGACATCCCCGGCTGTCCCTGTCGCTACCGGCTCACGCCTCCGTCTTCGCCGCACTCGCGGGCGCCGCGATGAGGATCAGCATGAAGGCGGACTACGGCATCCGCGCCCTCCTGGACCTCGCCGAGCACGGCGCCGCCGGCCCTGTGCCCAGCCATGACATCGCCGCGCGCCAGCACGTCCCCGGCCCCTTCCTCGATCAGCTGCTCATGACCCTGCGCCGCGCCGGCCTGGTGCGCAGCACCCGCGGCCCGCGCGGCGGCCACGTGCTCGGCGCACCCGCGGAGCAGATCACCATGGCCCAGGCCATCGACGTCCTCGAGGGCCAGGCCGCGCAGATGGAGTGCTTCAGCGCCCCGGAGACCTGCGAGCAGAGCTTCGGCTGCGGGATCCGCAGCGCCCTGCAGCGCGCCGACGGCGCGGCGCGCCAGGTTCTCGAGGAGACGACCATCGCCGCCATGGTCGGCGAGCGCCGCGCCCACGGCGTCTTCCACGGCATCTACAAGCCCCTGCAAGCGTCCGAGACCGCCGGCCCATGAGCCCACGCGAGTTTCGCGACAGCGAGCTCGAGCGCTACAGCCGCCACCTCGTCCTCGCTGAGATCGGTCCCCAGGGGCAGCGGCGCCTGCTCGAGAGCCGGGTGCTGATCCTGGGCGTCGGCGGCCTGGGCTCACCTGTCGCGACCTACCTCGCCGCCAGCGGCGTCGGCCGGCTCGGCCTGGTCGACGGCGACCGCGTCGACCTCAGCAACCTGCAGCGCCAGGTGCTGTTCCCCGACGCCGCCGTCGGCCAGCCCAAGGCGGAGGTCGCCGCAGAACGCTGCCGCGCCCTCAACCCCGACATCGACGTCGTCCCCCATCAGCTCACCCTGGGTCGTGACAACGCCATGGCCCTCTTCGAGCAGTACGACCTCGTCATCGACGGCACCGACAACTTCCAGACGCGCTACCTGGCCAACGACGCCGCCTACCTCCTCGGCAAGCCCCTGGTCCACGGCTCGATCTTCCGCTTCGAGGGCCAGATCTCCGACTTCGTGCCCGGTCAGGGCTGCTACCGCTGTCTCTACCCGGAGCCGCCGCCGCCTGGCCTGGTCCCCGCCTGCCGCCAGGCGGGGGTGCTCGCCGCGCTCCCCGGGGTCATCGGCACCATCCAGGCCGTCGAGGCGCTCAAGCTGCTGACCGGGGCGGGCCGACCGCTCGTCGGGCGCCTGCTCCTGCACGACGCGCTGGCCATGACGTTTCGCGAGGTGCGGCTGCGGCACAACCCCGCCTGCGCCCTCTGCGGGAGCCATCCCAGCATCCGCGAGCTGGTCGACTACGAGGCGTTCGTCGGCTCCCCGCTGACCGCCGCCTCGTCGCGGCTCTAGCCGCGGCCGGCGCGGGCGTGCACCTGGCGCTCCTGGTCGTTGGCGGTCCCCGCACCGAAGGCGCCGCCACCGCGCGAGCGCTCGGCGGGGCGGCGCTCGACGCCGGCCACCGCGTGACCGTCTTCCTGGCGGGCGATGGCACCGCCCATCTCGACGCGCTCGCCCCGCTACGCGCGGCCGGCGCGCGCGTTCTGCTGTGCAGCGCCGATGCTGCGCTGCGCGGCTGGGACCGGCCGGGCACCCCGGGGCGGGGCTCCTTCAAGGATCTGGGCGACGCCACCCTCGACGCCGGCGCGCTCCTGGTTCTCTAGTGGCGCGGGAGCGCAGCGCCCTCATCGTGGTCGGGAGCGGGCCCGACGGAGAGCGGGGCTGGCTGGGGCTGCGCACCGCGCTGGCGCTGGGCGTGGCCGGCTTCGACGTGACGGTCTGGCTGACCGGGCCCGGGGCGCTCTTCGCCCAGCCCCTCGACGCTCGGAGCTGGCTGGGCGGCGATCCCGCGGCCGACATCGACGGGCTGGTGGGCGATCTCGGCGCCCGCGTTCTGGTCGACGAGCGCGGCGCCGCCGACGGCGATCCCGCTCCGCTGCGACCGCTGCGGGCCGGCATCGACCCGGGCGCCGCCGCCGACTATCGGGCGATCAGCAGCGTCGCCGACCTGGTCGTCGCCTTCTGATGGGCGGCGTCGTGCACGTCGTCGCCCGGGCTGCCATGTTGCAGCCACCCCTGGCCGCAACCCTCAGGGACTGTATCCAGGCGCAGGCGCAGGCCGGGCTGGAGGTCCGGGTCGTGCTCCTGCACGACGCGGTGGCGCGCTCGGCCTGGGTGCGCGCCATCCCCGAGGTGGCGGGCGTGCACCCGCGCGCCGAGGACTGCCGCCGGCGCGCCCTGCCAGTCCCTGCCGACGCGCTCGAGGACGCCGAGATCGTCGCCCGGCTCGCCGCCGCGGCGCGCGTGGCCTCCTGGTGAGGGAGCCCGCGCCGTCGGCGCGGGGCGCCGACGGCAGCGCCCGGCGTACGCTGATCCGGCCATGACCGACGCCACCCTCGAGGCCGCAGTAGGAAGCGCGCTGCTCGCCAAGCTTGATACCGCCGAGACGCAGCTGCGCGGGCTCGGCGGCGCCCTGGTGGCGCTCAGCGGCGGCGCCGACTCCGCGCTGGTGGTGGCGCTGGCACGACGTGCGCTCGGGCCCCGCGCGGAGGCCGCGATGGGCGTGAGCCCGGCCTACCCGGCCGAGGAGCTGGCCTCGGCCCGTTCGGTTTGCGCACTGCTCGACGTCCGGCTCCACGAGGTGCCGACGGGTCAGCTCGAGGATGCCGATTTCCTGCGCAACGACGGGCAGCGCTGCTTCCACTGCCGCGACGATCTCTACGGCGTGCTCGGGCCGCTGGCAGCCGCGCGCGGGCTGGCCGCCATCTGCGATGGCACCAACGTCGACGATCTCGGCGAGCACCGCCCCGGCCTGCGCGCCGCCCGGCAGGCGGGCGTGATCAGCCCCCTCGCCGACGCCGGCATCACCAAGGCCGAGGTGCGGACCGCCTCGCGCGCGCTGGGGCTGCCCACATGGGACAAGCCCCAGCAGGCCTGCCTCAGCTCGCGCATCCCGCGCGGGACACCGATCACCCTGGGCGCCCTTCATCGCGTCGAACAGGCGGAGAGATGGTTGCGCCAGCAGGGCTTCCGCCAGCTGCGTGTGCGGGAGCATGGCGAGGTCGCGCGCCTGGAGCTGCCCGAGGAGGACATCGGCCGACTGGCCGAGGAGCCCTTGCGCAGCCGGTGCGTCGCGGCCCTGCGTGGCCTCGGCTACGCGTTCGTCAGCCTCGACCTCGAACCCTTCGCCACCGGCAGGCTCAATCGCATCGGGGCGGATTCGGACGCCAACGCCGCGCCGGAGGTGCCGTGACACCCGAGGAGGGCGAGCTCACCTCGGCCGCTCAGGTTATAGCCGAGGATGACCTCAACGACGACGAGCTGCTGCGCTACTCGCGGCAGATCGTGCTGCGCGAGGTGGGCGGCTCCGGCCAGGCCCGGGTGCGGCGCGCCGCGGTCGCGGTGGTGGGCGCCGGTGGTCTGGGCTCCCCCGCCCTCCTGTACCTTGCCGCCGCCGGCGTCGGCCGTCTGACGGTGATCGACGACGATACCGTCGCGCTTGACAACCTCGGCCGCCAGGTGCTCTACGGCGTTGCCGACGTGGGGCGTCCCAAGGCGACCAGCGCCGCAACTCGGCTGCGCGCGTTGAACCCGCATGTCAGCGTCACCCCAGTCAGGCAGCGCCTCGACGCGGGGTCGGCGACCGCCCTGCTCGAGGGCCACGACGTCGTGCTAGAGGGCAGCGACAACTTCGCCACCAAGCTCGCCGTCAGCGACGCCTGCGTGCGGCTCTCGATCCCGGTGGTCATCGCGGGCGTGCTGCGCTTCGAGGGCCAGGTGATGACGGTGCTGGCGGGCGGGCCATGCTATCGCTGCCTGGTCGGCGAGGAGCCGGCTCCTGGCCTCATCCCCACCTGCAGCGCCGCCGGGGTGCTCGGCGCCGTCGCCGGCGTCGTCGGGGCCCTCCAGGCCGGCGAGGCCCTGCGCCTGCTCCTCGGCGCCGGCGACCCGCAGGGGGGCCGGGTGCTGGTGATCGACGCCCTGCGCCCCCGGCTGCGCCGCGCTCCGCTGGCCGTCGACCCGCGCTGCCCCAACCACTGACGGACCGGGTCGCGCCGGGGGCACCTGTCCCGGCGACTGCCTCGGACGACTTCTTGGTATTCTGACCGTAACCCCGCCCGGAAGGAGACCTCGCCGTGACCGTTCTCGAAGCACCGGCCGACGTGGGCGCGATCCGGGCCCGCATCGAGGAGCTGCGCCACCGCCGGCGGGCCGTGATCCTGGCCCACAACTACCAGGTTCCCGAGGTCCAGGACATGGCCGACTACGTCGGCGATTCGCTGGGCCTCAGCCAGCGCGCGGCCGCGACCGACGCCGACGTCATCGTCTTCTGCGGGGTCCACTTCATGGCCGAGACGGCCGCCATCCTGTGCCCAGACAAACTCGTGCTCCTCCCCGACCTCGAAGCCGGCTGCAGCCTCGCCGACACCATCACCGCCGACCAGCTGCGCGCCTGGAAGGCCGAGCACCCGGGCGCGGTGGTGGTCAGCTACGTGAACACCACCGCCGAGGTCAAGGCGGAGTCCGACTACTGCTGCACCAGCGGCAACGCCGCAGAGATCGTCCGGCGCATCCCCGCCGGCGAGGAGATCCTGTTCCTGCCCGACATGTTCTTGGGCGCCCACGTCGAGCGCGTCACCGGGCGCCGCCTCCACCTCTGGATGGGTGAGTGCCACGTCCACGCCGGGATCGATCCCGCCCACCTGGACGCCACCCTGCGCGAGCATCCTGACGCCGAGCTGCTCATCCACCCCGAGTGCGGCTGCACGACCTCGACGCTCTACCGCCACTCCCATGGCGACCTGCGCGGCGTGCCCACGACCGTAGCGTCCACCGAGGGCATGGTGCAGCGCGCCCAGAGCTCGCCCGCCGCCACCTTCATCGTGGCGACGGAGGTGGGCATCATCCACCGCATGGAGCGCGCCGCTCCGCAGAAGCGCTTCCTGCCCGCCTCGCCCGCCGCGGTGTGCCAGTACATGAAGAAGATCACTCCCGCCAAGGTGCTGCGCAGCCTGGAGACGATGTCGCCGCGGGTCACCGTCGACCCGCAGATCGCCCGCCGGGCGCGCCGGGCCATCGATCGCATGCTCGCAGTGGCGGCGTAATCTCGCCGGCATGACGCCGGCTCCGCTCTCGCACGGGGAGACGGAGTACGCGACCTATCTGCTCGTCGACGACCTGCTCTCGCTGCAGCGCCCGCTCACCCCGGGAGCGCACGACGAGATGCTCTTCATCGTCATCCATCAGGTCTTCGAGCTCTGGTTCAAGCTGCTCCTCCACGAGCTGACTGCGACCCGCGACCGGCTGCGCGCTGCCGACCCCGCCGCGGCGCAGGCGGCGCTGGTGCGCTGCTGCCGCATCGACGAGGTCCTCATCGGCCAGCTGGCGGTGCTCGAGACCATGTCACCCGACGGGTTCCTCAGCTTCCGCGACCCCCTGGCCCCCGCCAGCGGCTTTCAGTCCAGGCAGTTCCGGGCCATCGAGGCCATCTGCGGCGGCGGCGACGACGACGCCATCTGGCCGGCTTTCTGCGCCTGTGCCACGGCGCTGGACCTGCCCATGCCACAGGGAGGCGGCCCGGCGGCCCGCCGCCACCGCCTGGCCGCGCTGGCCGGCCTCTACACCGCCCGCGAGGAGCCGCGCCGGGCGGCCCTTCACGGGGTGGCCGAGCTGCTCCTCGACCACGACGAGGCCGTGGCGCGCTGGCGTTTCCGGCACACGCTGATGGCCGCCAGGGAGATCGGCGAACGCCCTGGGACCGGCGGTTCCGCGGGGGTGGGCTACCTGCGCTCCACGCTCGACAAGCGCTTCTTCCCCGAGCTGTGGGCGGTGCGATCGCAGCTCTGAACGGAGAGCGAGCGCGACTTTCACCGCCTTCCCGTGGTCACTCCTGCATGGCACCATGCCGCGCATGCCGCAGGCGCACGCGAGCATCGGCGTCGTCGGGGGCTCCGGCCTCTACACGCTGCTCGGGGACGACGCCGAGCAGGTCATCGTCGACACCCCATGGGGCGAGCCCAGCGAGGCCGTCAGCGTCGGCGAGCTGGGCGGGCAGACCGTCGCCTTCCTGCCGCGCCACGGCCGTGATCACCGCGTGCCGCCCCATCGCATCAACTACCGCGCCAATCTCTGGGCGCTGCGCTCGCTGGGGGTCGAGCGCGTGCTCGCGCCGTGCGCGGTGGGCAGCTTGCGCGCGGCGCTCGCTCCGGGCGGGGTTGTGGTGTGCGATCAGTTGGTCAACCTCACCCGGGGTCGCGCCGACACGTTCTTCGATGGCCCCGATGTTGCCCATCTCAGCGCTCCCGACCCCTACTGCGCAGAGCTGCGCCCGGCGGCGGCCGCCGCGCTGCGCGCCGCCGGCATGCCCACGCACGACGCCGGGACGGTGATGGTCGTCGACGGCCCCCGCTTCGCCACCCGCGCCGAGTCCCGCCTCTACGCGCAGTGGGGAGGCGACGTCGTCAACATGACGCAGTACCCGGAGGTGATGCTGGCGCGCGAGCTGGGGATGTGCTACGTGGCCCTGGCGGTGGTGACGGACTACGACGCCGGGCTGGCGAGCGCCCCCGAGGTGCCGGCGGTCACCCAGGAGGAGGTGTTCACGGTGTTCACGCGCGCCCTCGATGCGCTCCGCCAGGCCCTGCACCGCCTCGTCGAGCGCATCCCGCGGCAGCGCGGGTGCGTCTGCGCCCAGGTGCCCCAGGCGATCAATCACTGATGCGGGTGCACGTGGCTGTGGAGTATCTGACATGACGGGCCAGAACATGACGGTTCCCGCGGTGCGGACCGACCTCGACGCCGATGGCGTCCTGCGGGTCACCCTCGACCGTCCCCAGAAGCGCAACGCCCTCGACGCCGAGATGTTCACTGCGCTCGGCGAGGCCTTCGGCGCCCGGGCGCACGCTGACCACGTGCGCTGCGTGGTCCTGCGCGGCGCAGGGCCGGCCTTCTGCGCCGGGCTGGATCGCGGCATCCTGGCTGGGCTCGGCGACGGCGCCGAGGGTGACATCGGCAGCGGCGGGCGCCGCCTCCAGGCCGTCTTCGACGCGATGGAGGCCTGCCCGCGCCCAACCCTGGCGGTGGTGCAGGGCGCCTGCGTGGGAGGCGGGTTCGCCCTGGCGCTGGCCTGCGACCTGCGCATCGCCGCCCGCGACGCCTTCTTCTCGATGATGGAGATGCGCTACGCGTTTCTGCCGGATCTCGGGCACCTCCACCGCCTGCAACGCGAGGTGGGCATGGCCCGCGCCAAGGAGGCGCTCTTCTTCGGCGACCGGATCTACGCGGCGACGCTGCTGGCCTGGGGGGTCCTCAATGCCGTCGTCGACCCCGGGGAGCTCGACGCGGCCGCGCAGACGTGGGCCGCTCGCTGCCGGGCCGCCGCCCCCCTGGCGGTGCGGGAGGCCAAGCGCCTGCTGCAGGCCGACCCCGGCGGCCACGACGGGGCCGCCTCGCAGACCGCCGCCCTGCGCGCCAACGTGGACCTGCTGCGCACCGAGGACTTCCGCGAGGGCCTCGCCGCTGCGATGGGGGGGCGGCCTCCCGACTTCCTCGGCAGGTGACCGAGCCGCTGCTCCTCGCCGTCGACCAGGGCACCACCGGCACCACGGTGCTGCTCGTCTCGCTGACGGGGCACGTCGTGCGCCGCGCCTACCGGGAGATTCCTGTGGTGCACCCGAAGCCCGCGTGGGTGGAGCAGGATCCCGAGGCCCTGTGGCGCTCGGTGGTCGAAGCCGTGGCCGAGGTGGTCGATCCGGATACGCCGCCGGCGGCGCTGGGGATCACCAATCAGCGCGAGACGGTCGTCGTCCTGGAACGCGACACGCTGCGGGCGGTGGCTCCCGCCATCGTCTGGCAGTGCCGCCGGAGCGCTGAGCTGTGCGCCGCCCATCGCGCCAACGGCGAGGAGCCCGAGCTGCGCGCCCGCACGGGGCTGCTCCTCGACCCCTACTTCTCCGCCACCAAGATCGAGTGGCTGCTGCGGGAGCGGCCGGAGCTGCGCGCCCGGGCGGAGCGGGGCGAACTCTGCGCCACCACTGTCGATGGATTCCTGGTGGCGCGCATGAGCGGGGGGCGCCGCTTCGCCACCGACGCCTCCAATGCGTCGCGCACCCTGCTGTACGACCTGCACCGGGGCGGCTTCGACGCCGAGCTGTGTGCCCGCTTCGACATCCCGCCCGCCCTGCTCCCGGAGGTGGCCGGCTCGGCGGAGCCCGTGGCGGTCACCGACCCCGCCGCGTTCTGCGGGCTGCGGCTGCCCATCACCGGGATCGCCGGTGATCAGCAGGCGGCTCTGTTCGGCCAGGCGTGCCTCACTCCGGGGATGGCCAAGAACACCTACGGGACGGGCAGCTTCGTGCTGGTCAACGCCGGCTCAAGACCGGTGCCGCCCGGTCCCGGGCTGCTGACCACAGTCGCCTGGCGGCTCGCCGGCGGCGACCACTTCGCGCTCGAGGGCAGCATTTTCACCACGGGCGCGGCGCTGCGCTGGCTGCGCGACGGGCTGGGCCTCATCGCCTCGTACACGGAGGTCGCCCCGCTGGCGGCGAGCGTTCCTGACAGTGCCGGCGTCCACTTCGTCCCCGCCCTCGCCGGCCTGGGGGCGCCGTACTGGGATGCGGGCGCGCGCGGCGCCTTCGTCGGGCTCACCGGCGCGGCCCGCCGGGCGCACCTGGTCAGGGCGGTGGTGGAGTCGATGGTGCTGCGCACCCGCGACGTGGTCGAGGCCATGGAGGCCAGCGGCGGGGTGCGCCTGGAGGAGCTGCGCGTCGATGGCGGAGCCAGCGTCATGGACCTGCTCTGCCAGCTCCAGGCGGACCAGCTCGCCGTCCCCGTGGCCCGGGCCGGCACCGCCGAGACCACGGCCCTGGGAGCCGCCTGGCTGGCGGCGGTGGGGGCTCAGCTGACCTCTCCTGAGGAGCTCGCTGCGCGCTATCGGCCCGGGCAGCGGTTCCTGCCGGCCTCGGCCACCCGCCCGCAGGTCGAGTACGCGGCCTGGCGCGTGGCGGTCGACCGCGTGCGCTCGGCGCCGCCCCCCTGAGCTCCTCACAAGGCTGTGGCCCAGGCAGCGGAGCCGCCCGGGCCACAGAGGAAGGGAATGAGCTTCAGGCTGAAACGAGCGGAGGGGCCGCTCTGGTGCCCGTCAGGGTAGCGTAACCCGTGTGAACAGTGGTTCAGTTTATATGAAGTTTTGTGAAGATTGCGTGCGCCTGCTCTCCGGCGCTGTCGCGCGCGTTGGGCGTGATGCCGGTCCGGGGGGTCGGCGCTATCCTCGGCGCCACCCGTGAGCCGTCACGCCGTTCTCTACGACCTGCAGCGCTGGCGGCGCAATCGCCTGCTGCTGATCGGCCCCGCCGCCCTGTGCTACGGCGTCGGCCTGCTCCTGCTGACGACGCGGCCCCAGGACGGGGCCGGCACGACCTGGTTGCTCTTCGGCTCCATCCTGCTGGCCGCCGCCGTCGCGCTCTGGGCGCGGCAGCACTTCACCCACCTGAGCGTCCGCGGCCAGGATCTGCAGGTGCGCGCCGGCCTGGTCAGCAAACTGATCCCGCTGCGCGAAGTTCGGCGCGTCCGCGTGGCCACGCTGGGGAGCGTCCTGACCACCCCGCAGCGGCGCCGGGGGCTCCCTGGCGGGGCGCGGTCGCGGGCCGCCTGGCTGGCCACCGAGGCCGTGGTGATCCGGCTCGGCGACGGCATCGACATGGGCAGGTTGCGCCGCGTCGCCGGCCGGCGCTGCGTGCTCGAGCATGACCTCGTTGTCCCAGTGGTCGACGCCGCCGGGCTGGCTGCGGAGATGGACGGGGCGAGGCCCGCTCCAGCCACGGCTACCCGAGATCAGCGACGGCGCAAGCGGCGATGAGCACCGTCGAGGTCGAGATGAGCGGTGGCGAGCCCGGCCCGGCGCCCGCGCCGCCCCCCGATGCCCCGGCCGGGCCGGCCGCCGCGCGTCCGCGGCGCCGCCTGG
>DATDHG010000079.1:0-2043 GCA_036521675.1 Candidatus Dormiibacterota bacterium | reverse complement strand
TCCAGGAAGGCGGCGAGGGGCTCCTGGCCCGGCTGGACGAGGGCGGCTTCTCGCATTATTACGCCTACGGGGGCAGCTGGGGGCTCGCCGGCACGACGGCGCAGATCCTCGACAGCGCGCTGCGGGCGCTCGCGCGCACGGGGGACCCGTACCCGCGGACCTGAGGCGGACCCGCCCCTGTCGCTGCAACATGAAAATGTCGCCGTAACTGCCACATGAAAATGTCAGCCCTTCACCGGGTAGAGGGCTTGCGCGTGTTTGGTGATGGCCCGGCGCCAGGGATGGCGCGCCGCGGGCCGTGGCACTCCGCGGTTCGGGGGAGCGGGCGCCCTGGGCGGAGTGGGGCCCCGTGGATCCTGCGCCGGCGGCGGGACGGCGCGATCGGGGGCATTCGGAGTGGGATGGGGGGGTTCGGAGCGATGGCGCTGGGCGCACGGGGCGCTGCGGGGCTTGAGGACGAAGTGGAGGGGCGCCGGTTGCGTGGCGAGGATGAGGCCCTCGTGCAGGACGACGAGGCGGCCATCGAGGAGCTCACGCAACTCGACGCGACAGCGGGCGTAGGAGCGATGATGAGGACCGGGGGGCAACTGGATCCAGCGGGGCCCGAGATGGACGGTGTTGTCGCGGGCCACCTGGCGCGCGTAGCGGCAGCTGAGGGCGAGGGGGAGTTCGCGCGGGGCGGCACGCCAGGCCGGCGCCGGGTCGCGCGGGGGGCGCGTGAAGCGGGGGTTCAGGTCCGCGAGGAACTCGGGCAGAAAGGCATTGGCCTCCTCGAGGGTGGTGATGTGGCGGAGGCGCAGCTCGCTGCTCAGGCGATCCTGCAGGGTGCGCCAGAGGCGTTCGACGCGGCCTTTGGCTTCGGGCGAGCCCGCCTCGAGGTAGCCGATGCCGAGGTCGTGCAGGACGCGGCCGAGGTGGGTGGGGTCTTGCGCACCCCGCAGTTGTTCGGCGAGGCTCCAGTGCGCGTCATTACGGACGAGGATGTTGATGCGATCGCCGTAGAGGGCGAGCGGCCGCCCGTACTGGGTGAACATCTGCTGGAAGACGGTGGCATAGCCGTGCAGGTCCTCGGTGGGGCGGAAGTGCAGGGCGAGGACCGTACTGGTGGCATCATCGATGGCGCCGTGCAAGGTCATGGCGGGGCCCCGGGCCTCGAGCCAGGCAAAGGGGCTAGCGTCGATCTGGACCAGCTGCCCCATCCGGGCCTCGGGCGTGCGGCGGTGTCGGTATTGCCGCGGCCGGCGGCGGTGCTTCGCCGGCAAGCCCAGGGCGCGCCGCCGCCGGCGGACCAGTTCGCGGCTGACGCGCAGGCCCTCCACCTCGCGCAGCTTCTCGGTCGCGTGGCAGTCATTGAAGTCCTGGTAGCGGGTGTGCAGCAGGGTGTCGATCTGCGCCGTGATCGGCGACGCCAAGCGGCGCGGCGACGGCCGCCCGCGCCCGCGGTGCAGCAGGCCCGGCGCCCCCTCGGCCTGAAACCGGGCCTTCAGCCGCTGGACGTGTCGGGGACTGACGCGCAGGGCGGCCGCCCCTTGCGCGTTGGTCACCTTCCCCGCGAGCACCATCTTCAACAGGCCCGTCCGCGGCACTTCCTTTCGGCTCATCGTGAGGATCTCCCATGGCTTCATGGGGTGACCCTTTCACGTTGCAGTCAGCCATGACATTTCTATGTCGCAACAGCAGCTGGGTACGACGGGGCTTGACCCAGTCCCCCGACAGGACTAAGCTCCCGCCACCGTCCGACCGGGTCGGCCCGGCCCCCCTGGATTCGCGGGGCATGCCGGGCAGGAGGGTGCCATGGCGATTCTGACGATCTCCCACGAAATGGGCAGCGGCGGTTCCGAGATCGGCATGGCCCTGGCGACCCGCCTCGGCTACACCTACGTCGACAACGAGGAGCTGCTCGGCCGGGCGCAGCGGTACGGGCTGGGCGAAGAGCGCCTCGCGCGTCTCGTGGAGGACCGGCCGTCCTGGGTCGAGCGCTTCGACGCGGAGACCCGGCGGTGCATGCTGGCGCTCCAGGCGGTGCTGTACGAGTTCGCGCAG
>DATDHG010000078.1:0-8696 GCA_036521675.1 Candidatus Dormiibacterota bacterium | reverse complement strand
AGCCGCGCCCCCGGGAGCGCTCCCGGGAGCGCTCCCTGGTAGCATTCGCCCCGGTCATCGAACAGATGCTCGATGGGGGTCGTGCTGCAGTGGGTCTGGCCGTCCAGGCGCGGGGGGCGGGGCGGAGCCGGGCGCGTGGGGCGCCCGCCGCGCGCGTCTTCGACCCTCAGCAGCAGGCCATCGCCCACGGGGATGGCCCCTGCCTGGTGATCGCCGCCCCGGGCAGCGGCAAGACGTCGGTCATCAGCCATCGCTTCATCCGCCTCGTGCGCGAGCAGGGCCTGGCGCCCCCCGAGATCCTCGCCCTCGCCTACAACCGGCGCGCCGCAGAGGAGTTGCTGGCGCGCGTCGAGGAGGCGCTGGGCCCGCTCGACGGCGAGCCTCCGGTGACCACCTACCACGCCTGGGCGGTGTCGCTCGTCCGGCGCTTCGGCTGGCACCTGGGCTACCCGGAGACGCTGCGCATCGCCAGCGATGCCGAGCGCTGGCTCCACCTCTCAATGGCTCTGGCCACAGTCCGTCCCCGGGCGCTCTACAACCCCGCCCGGCCGTACGACGGGGTGCGCGAGGTCAAGACCCACATCGAGCGTTGCAAGCAGGAGCTGGTCACCCCCGAGCGCTACCTGGAGGTGGCCCAGCGCCGGCTCGCCGGGGCGCAGACCGAGGAGGAGCGCTCCGTCTGGGAGCGGGGCCACGACCTGGCCCGCGTCTATGCGTGCCTGCAGGAGCGTTACCGGGCGGCCGGGCTCATCGACCACGATGACAGCATCGCCATCGCCGCCGAGTTGCTGGCCCAGGTCCCCGCCGTCGTCGAGGCGTGCGGGGCCATCCGCCAGGTGATGGTCGACGAGTTCCAGGACACCAACAGCGCGCAGGCGGTGATGGTCGAACGGCTGGTCGCCGGCCATCGCAACCTGCTGGTGGTGGCCGACGACGATCAGGCCATCTATCGCTTCCGCGGCGCCTCACGTCTCAACATCGAGCGCTTCCGGCGCCACTTCAGCGGCGCCAGTGAGCTCCGGCTGCTCACCAACCGCCGCTCGACGCCGCAGATCGTCGCGGTGGCCCAAGCCGTCATCGCCCAGGCGCAACGCCGCGAGACCAAGACCACGCGCGCGCACCGGGGCGACGGGGCGCCGGTACGGCTGATCTGGGCCCACCATGCGCAGGACGAGGCCCAGGCGGTGATGGAGACCGTCAGCGGGCGGCTTGCGGCGGGCGCCCGCCCCGCGAGCATCGCCATCCTCACCCAGTTCCGCGCCGACCAGGAGCTGATCGCCGCCCGGCTGGCCGCCGCGGACATCCCGTACGTGACCGTGGGCGGCCGCGAGCTCTTCCGCGCCCCCGAGGTCAAGGGCGTGATGGCGCTACTGGAGGCCATCGCCGATCCCGACGCCGGCCAGGCGCTGCTGCGCTGTGCGGCCCTGCCCGCCTTCGCGCTCAGCAACGCCGGCCGGGTGGCGCTGAGCCGCGCCCTGCGTGACGACCTGGCGCCGCTGGCGGTGCGCCTGCGCTCGCCCGACGGCATACCGGGGATGGACGCCGTCGACCGGGAGCGCGCCGTGGCGCTGGTGGACGCGCTCACAGACCTCCACCTGGCCGCCCAGACCGAGGACGTTCGCGACGTCTTCACCGAGGCGATGACAAGAACCGCGTATCACCGCCTCGGCGAACTCGCGCGCGCGGTCGAGCGGCGCCAGTTCGCCGCCAACGTCTCCCGGATCTACGAGATCCTCGACGACTACTGCGCCGCCCGCGCGGACGCCCGTTTCGACGGCGCCCTGGAGTACCTGTGCCTGATGCGCGAGGCCGGCGCCGAGCCGGTGGCGCCGCTGCATGACGAGGTCGAGGGCGTCGTGCTCTCCACCATCCACAGCGCCAAGGGTCTGGAGTGGGACCACGTCATCCTCCCCGTCGCCGTCCAGGATCACATCCCCAGCCGGGACCGTTCCGACGCCTTCGCCCTCCCTGAGGGGCTGGTCGAGGGCATCAGCGACGACGGCGGCGGCCACAAGGAGGAGCAGCGCCGGCTCTTCTACGTGGCGCTGACGCGGGCCCGGGACACGCTCACAGTCACCTGGGCGCGCCGCTATCCACGCAGTTTCCGTGACGCCGTCCCCAGTGAGTTTCTGACAGGAGTGTCCGATGCGCTGATGGAGCGCGTCGGGCAGCCGGCCACCGCTCCGCCGCTGCCGCGCCGGCGTCATCTGCCCGAGCTCACCGACGCGCGTGGCCTGGAGCTGAGCTACTCGCTGATCCAGTCGTGGCGCGACTGTCCGCGCCGCTTCGAGTACCGCCGCATCTGGAGGATGGTCCCGGTCTTCAGCCCGGACAGCTGGTACGGCGACCGACTGCACGGTGTGCTCCGCGACGCCATGCGGCTGCGCATGGCGGGCCGGAAGGTCGACGAAGCTCTGCTCGCCGAGCTCTGGGCGGCGGAGTGGCGAGCGGCCGGCGGGCCCCGCGGCCGCCTGGGGCACCTCTTCGCCGAGGGGAGCGATCGCCTCGTGGACTACCTGCGCTCGCCGCTCTGGGCCCAGGCCCGGCCCCACTGGGTGGAGCACGGGTTCACCGTCCCCGTCGAGCCGGTGCAGGGGTGGGGGCTGACCGGCCGGCTGGACCGCCTCGATCTCGCCGCCGATGGCACCCCCGAGGTCGTGGACTACAAGACCGGCAGGCCCGGCAGCACCGATCTGGCGCGCAACCTCCAGCTCAAGGTGTACGCGATCGTCGCGGCCCGCCATTTCGGGGTGGAGGAGGTGCGCTGCCACATCCACTGGCTGCAGACCGCGACGGCGGCGAGCATCACCTGGGACCGCCGCCAGCTCGACGGCTTTCTCTTCAGCATCCAGAAGGACTTCGCCGAGATCGAGGCGGCGCATGCCCTGGGCGCGTTCCCCGCCCGGCCCACCGCGTATCAGTGCGGGCGCTGCCCGTACCGGGTGATCTGTCCCGAGCGAGCCGACCCGTAACAGGGTGTTGAAGAACGGCGATGGTGCTCCATCCACCTCGACTCGGGTGATGCGTCGTCGCCGTGTGCGGTCCTCGCCCGAGTATCCACGGATACGCGGGCTGCGGTCCTCCGTGGCTCCTTGCCTGACCCGGCCGATGCGGCAGATCCCTCGCCGCCATTCGCCAACACCCTGCTTGTGAGGGCTGCGCCGGCGCCCGCGGCTACGCTAGCGCGCGTGGGTGTGCCTCCCGATCGTCCCCTGGTCCAACTCCCGCTCGCGGCCGGACGGCCTCCCGATGGTCCGCCGGCGCGGCACGAGACGGTCCTCCCGGAGGAGGCGCCCGCAGCCGTCGCCGATCTGGTCGCGGCTCGCGCCCAGCCTGGCCTGGCCCCACTGGCGGCGTGCTGCGCCCGCCACCCCGCACTGCTCGAGGCCTGGGCCCGGCTGGGGGAGGCTCAGCTCGCCGGCGGCGACGCGGTGGGGGCCTACGCGAGCGCGCGCGTCGCCTACCATCGCGGCCTCGACCGGCTGCGCAAGCACGGCTGGGGCGGCACTGGGGCGGTGCGCTGGGCCCAGCCTGCCAATCGCGGGTTTCTCCGCGGCGTCCACCTGCTCCTGGCCGCTGCCGCGCGCCTCGGCGAGATCGATGAGAGCGAGCGCTGTCGCAGCTTCCTGCTCGAGCTCGACCCGGACGACGCGATCGGGGTCGCGGCGTATCCGCAGCCGCCCGGGTCCGACTTCGACCCGCCGCCGCTCCCGGACGGCTGATGGCCACAGAGCGCCCGCTGCGCCGCCTGGTGACCGCCGATGGCGTGGTCGTCGCCGAGCACGTCGAGACGGCCAGCACCCTGTGGAGCCGCTTCTGGGGGCTGATGGGGCGCCGTGCGCTGCCCGCCGGGCACGGCCTGGCCATCACCCCGTGCAGCTCCATCCACATGTTCTTCATGCGCTTCCCGGTCGATGTGGCTTTCGTCGCGGGGGATGGCACGGTCAAGCGCGTGTACCACGGGCTGCGGCCCTGGCGGGTCAGCCGGATCGTGCGCGGCGCCAGGACCGCGCTCGAGCTGCCCGCCGGCACCCTTGCCGCCGCGGGCGTGGAGGCCGGCGCCACCCTGCAACTGGTCTGATCAGCGCGTCGCCCCGGCGGGTACGATACACAAAGATGTGTATGTAACGCGACCGCTCACCGCACTGATCGACGCGCTGGCGCCGCCCCGCTGCGCAGGCTGCGACGAGGTTGCCGCCGCGGCCCTCTGCGAGCGCTGCGTGGAGCTGTTGAGCTCGGCGCCCCTGCCGCCCCCCCGGCGCGGCGACCACGGACGCATCCTCGCCGCCCTGCCGCACACCGGGCCAGCACGGCGCGCCGTCCATGCCGGGAAGTACCGCGGCCGGCGCGCCGCGGTCAGCCTACTCGCCGCCCTGGCCGCCGAGCGCCTGGCGCCGGCGCTGGCCGCCTCGCCCCGCCCCGCCGCGGTGGTGCCGGTCCCGCTGGGCGTCCGTCGCGGCCGGCGGCGCGGCTACAACCAGGCCGAACTGGCCGCCGCGGCGCTGGCCCGCCTGCCCGGCGCCGGGCCGGTGCTGCCGCGGCTCGCCCGCATCCGTGAGACCCTCCCTCAGGTGGGCATGGACCGCGCGGCGCGGCGCGCCAACCTCGCCGCCGCGTTCACCTGGACGGGTGTCCCCCTGCCGGGCGGCTGCGCGGTCTGGCTGGTTGACGACGTGCTCACCACGGGGGCCACGCTCGAAGCCGCCGCCGAGGCCCTGCAACGAGCCGGTGCCGCCCGTATCGAAGCCGTCGCGATGACGGATGCCCCGATCTGATCCGGGGCAGAATCTTGCCACGTTCGACGCGATCACGCACCGCGGCCGCTTTGGTTCGCCGGCCACACCTCCCTTCCTCTCGGTGCCGCACTCAGGAGCTTTACATGGCAGTCGCCACAGGTTTGAACAGCCGCACCCAGGAGGAGATGGTCCGCTACCTGGAGGCCCTGGGCCCGCTCCGTCCGCTCGTCGAGGACGACAGCCTCACCGAGATCATGGTGGTGGGTTGCGAGATGGTCTACGTCGAGCGCAACGGCAAGATCCTGCTCACCGACGTCCGCTTCGACGACGAGAATCACCTGCTGCGGGTCATCGACCTGATCGTGACCGCGGTCGGCCGGCGCATCGACTTCCGCCAGCCCCTCTGCGACGCCCGTCTGCTCGATGGCTCGCGCGTGAACGCAGTGATCCCGCCCATCTCCATCGACGGGCCGCTGCTCACCATCCGTAAGTTCTCCAAGGACCCCTACCAGGCCCAGGATCTGATCGCCTTCGGCACCCTGAGCCCGGAATCGGCGGCATTCCTGCGCGCCTGCGTCCTGGCCCGTTCCAACACGCTGATCAGCGGCGGGACGGGCTCCGGCAAGACGACCCTGCTCAACGTCTGCTCCTCGTTCATCCCCATCGACGAGCGCATCGTCACCGTCGAGGACGCCGCCGAGCTGCAGCTCCACCAGGAGCACGTGTGCCGCCTGGAGGCGCGTCCCGCCGATCTCCATGGTGACGGCCGGATCGCGATTCGCGACCTGGTAATCAACAGCCTGCGCATGCGCCCCGATCGCATCGTGGTCGGCGAGTGCCGCGGTGGCGAGGCCCTGGACATGCTCCAGGCCATGAACACGGGCCACGACGGCTCGCTCACCACCATTCACGCCAACAACCCGCGCGACAGCCTGGCCCGGTTGGAGACGCTGGTGCTCATGGCCGGCCTGGACCTGCCGGTCAAGGCCATCCGTCAGCAGATCAGCTCGGCGATCAACCTGGTCGTCCAGCTCAGCCGCCTCAAGGACGGCTCCCGCAAGGTGACCTCCATCTCCGAGATCGTGGGCATGGAGGGCGACACCATCACCATGCAGGACATCTTCCACTTCGTGCCGCGCGGGGCCGACCCCAGCACGGGGAGGATCCTGGGTGACTTCCTGCCCACCGGGGTACGGCCGATCATCATCAACCGCCTCTTCGACATGGGAATCCCGCTGCCCCCCGACCTGGCGCGGCTGTTCCCGGAGCGGCGGCTGCAGCCCGCCACCCCCTCTCCTGACCGCCGCGGTGCGTGATCGCCGCGCCGGCGCCTCCGACGGGGGCGCGGCTGCGAGAAGGGACCGCTTCGAGGATCGGTACGCGCGCCTGCTCGTAACCGTCGCTGCGGTGCACGCGCTCGGCGATGCGGAGGATGCGCAGGCTGCGGAACCTGCGCGCCGGCGCGGCGACGTGCTGCGCGCGTCAGCAGCGCTGGGCGCGGTCTCGATGACTGTGGCGGCGGCCTCGCTGCGCAGTGCGCCCTTGGTGGTGGCCGCCGACGGGGGCGCCGACGCGGGGCTGTTCGCCGCCGTCAACCAGGACCGCGCGAGCAACGGGGTGGGCCCCCTGGCCCACAACGGCACCCTGCAGAACGTCGGCGAGGCGTGGCCCTACCACTGCGGCGGCACGACCGTCCACGGGCGCGCCTACGACATGATCGAGCGCAACTACTTCGCGCACGTCATCGCCGGTTGCGGCCAGTACGTGTTCTCGATGATGACCGCAGCCGGGGTCGGCTACCGCTCGGCGGGCGAGAACATCGGCTGGGCCAGCGGCTTCGGCAGCGCCGGCGCCGCGGTGGGCTACATCAACACAGCCCTCATGAACAGCCCCGACCACCGCGCCAACATCCTCAATCCCAACTACACGTCGGTCGGGGTGGGGTCGGACTGGACCGCCGGTCCCTGGACCGGCGCGGGCGGCGCCCTCAACAACGTCTCCATGTTCGTCGAGCTCTTCGTCCAGCAGGGCGCCCCGGCGCCGCCCCCACCGCCGCCGCCGCCGCCGCCGACCCGGGTGCCACCGCCGCCCCCGGCCCACACGACGCCCGCGCCCCCACCCGCCGCGGCGTCCACTCAGAGCCGGCCGGCCCCAAGCCCGACGCCGTCCGCGGCCGCCGCCGCTCCCACGCCGGCCGCCACGCCCGCCCCGCTCGACCTCTCCCCGCCGGTGCCGCCGCCGGCGACGCAGCAGCCTGGGGTGCCCCCGCCGCTCGAGCTGCAGCCCAGCGGACTCCTCAGCGACTCGGTCGAGGCCGTGCTCGAGAGCTTCCTGCTTGACTGACACGCTGCTCCGGGTCGAACCTGTGACCGCGCGCGCCGCGGCATCGCCTGTGGTCGTCGCCACGCAGGTGCGCAAGCGGTACCACATCAGCCGCGCGCCCAGAGAAGTGCTACGCGGCGTGTCCCTGGCCGTGCAGAGCCGGGAGTTCGTGGCCATCATGGGCCCGAGCGGTTGCGGCAAGAGCACCTTGCTCCACGTCCTCGGCGGTCTGGAACCACCCGATGAGGGGGTGGTGATGATCGACGGGCACGATCTGTACGCCATGGACGATGCCGCGCTCTCGCGGTTTCGCCGCGACCACGTCGGCGTGGTGTTCCAGTTCTTCAACCTCATTCCGAGCCTGACCGCTGCGGAGAACGTCGCCCTGCCGCTGCGGCTGCGCTCCGGACGCTTCGGCGGGCGCGGTCGTCAGGCCATCCGTGCGCGCGTGGGCGTGCTCATGGACATGCTCGACCTGCATGGCCTCCAGGGTCACGGTCCCGAGGAGATCAGCGGCGGGGAGCAGCAGCGGATCGCCGTCGCCCGGGCCCTCGCCGCGGCGCCGACCCTGCTGCTCGCCGACGAGCCCACGGGGAACCTGGACTTCGCCGCCGCGGGAGAGGTGATGCTGCTGCTCTCCCGGCTCTGCCGCTCGGAACGTCAGACGACTGTGGTCGTCACCCACGACGCCCGCACCGCCGCGTACGCGGACAGGGTGCTGGTGATGTGCGACGGCGTCGTCGTCGATGAAGTCTGTCTGGAGCACCCTGCGGGCGGCCCCGAGGGAACCCCCGACGCCCGACCCCTCATCGAGCGTCTCGGGGCGCTCGGGTTGTGAGCCGGGTGCTCCCCGCCCAGCTGCGCGCCGGTCCCGCGGCGGCGCCGGCGCGCTGAGCACCGGTCATGGGCGGGATGTGGCCGGTCCTGACTAGAACGCTGCGGGCGCGGCCCCTGCGGGCTTTGCTGACGGCGCTCGCGGTCGCGCTGGGCGTCGCGGCGGTGCTCGCCGTCCAGGTCACGCTCACCGCCCTCGACCGGCAGGCCGGGGACGTCGCCGGCCGTCGCGCCGGCCGCTCCGACCTCGACGTGCGGGCCGTCGCCGGTGCCGGGCTGGACGCGGCCCAGCTCGCGCGGCTGCGGGCGACCGCGGGCGTGGCCGAGGTGCAGCCGCTCTACGAGAAGCGCATCGCCGCCAGGACCGCCCGCGATCAGCTCGACTCGGTGCAGGTCACCCTGGTCGGGGTGACCGCCGGAGAGGCCGCGCTACGCCCGGTCGTGGTGACGCAGGGGGGACTGCCCAGCCAGGCCTCAAACGGCCACGAGGTCGCCCTGGACGCCGACGTGGCGGAAGCGCTGGGGGCCCGCTCGGGCCATCGCCTGCGGGTGGGCGAGCAGGTCTACCTGACCACCGCCACCGGGCCGCAGGCCTTCACGTTGAGCGGCATCACCGCGGGAACCGGCGCCGGGCCGGGGTTCACGCGTTCCGCCGCGTTCGTGTCCCTGGCCGAGGCCACCGGACCCTTCGCACTCGGCCTCCACGCTCCGCTGGCGGCGCTGCGCCTCGATCCCGCGACCGCCCCGGCGGCGGTGGCGACCCGGGTGCGCGCCACGCTGGGGCCCGTGGCGGCAACCGCCGAC
>DATDHG010000077.1:0-3299 GCA_036521675.1 Candidatus Dormiibacterota bacterium | reverse complement strand
ATCCTCGACGAGATGGGCGCCGAGAAGCTGCTCGGGCGCGGCGACATGCTCTACCTGCCCATCGACGAGGGCAAGCCGCGCCGCCTCCAGGGCGCCTACGTGAGTGACCGCGAGCTCGAGCGCATCATCGACCACTGGAAGGGGCAGGGCCTGCCGACGTACCAGGAGGAGATCTTCAAGGTCGAGGCCAACGCCACCTGGGCGCGGGAGACGGGCAAACGCGACCCCCTGTTCGCCAAGGCGGCCCATACGGTGGCCGCCGAGGGGAGGGCGGCGGCGTCGCTGCTGCAGCGCAAGCTGAACGTCGGCTACACGCGCGCGGCACGCCTGGTCGACCAGCTCGCCGAGCATCGCATCGTCGGTCCCTACGAGGGGAGCAAATCGCGCGACGTGCTCATGGACGTCATCCAGGTGGACGAGCTCCTTGCCGAACTCGGCGAGGAGTAGTGCCGCTCGCCGCTCAGTCGAGCTGGGCCTCGGCCTCGATCTCCACCCGCCAGCGCGGGTCGAGGAGCGCGGCGACCACCACCATGGTCGCGGCCGGCGCCGCTTCACCGAAGGCTTCCCGGTGCGCTTCTCCGACGCTCTCGGCGTCGGCGGGGTCGACGATGTACATGCGCGATCTGACCACCTGGTCGGCCCGGGCTCCGGCCTCCCGCAGTGCGGTTGTGATGATCTCGAAGCAGCGTTGCGCCTGAGCATGGGCGTCGGCGGGGCACTCGCCGTCCGGGAACACGGGCGCCGTCCCCGAGACCAGCACCCGGTCGCCGATCCGAAGCGCCCGGCTGAAGCCGATGCGCGGCTCGTACGGCGACCCGCTGCGCACTCGCTGTCGCATCAGCCACCACCTCCAGGAGCTCGTTGATGGGCGGGCATCGTACGGGGTGAGGTCAGCGCGGCTGCTCGCGCCGCAGGGCGCGGTTGTGCCGCTTCATGACCCGCCGGCCCTCGGCCCGAGCCCGTCCGTCCTGACGGACCTCCACCCAGCGCTGCTCGCGCGCGAGCTTGCGCTGGCTGGCCAGCCGGCCGAGCACTGCGGGGTCGAGCACGGCCGCAGCGCGGACCGCGCATCCCGGCTCGGCATCGTGAGCGCAGTCGGAGAAGCGGCAGCCCGCCGCCAGCTCCGCGATGTCTCCGAAGGCTGACGCGATGCCGTCGGTCGCATCCCAGACCCCCAGCTCGCGCAACCCGGGGGTGTCGACGATGAGGACGCCGCTCGGCAGCACGAGAAGATGGCGAGCGGTCGTTGTGTGGCGGCCCCGCCCGTCGTCGCGAACCGGAGCTGTGGCGAGGCCGGCGGCCCCCGCCAGCAGGTTGACCAGCGTCGACTTTCCCGCCCCGCTGGGTCCGATCATCGCGGCGGTGCGGCCCGGCTCGAGGAGGACGCTGAGCGTGTCCAGGCCGGTGGCGCCAACCGCGCTGACCGCCACCACCACCACCGCCGCCCCTGCCGCCTCCCTCGCCAGGTCAAGGTCGGTCGCCAGGTCGGCGCTGAGGTCCGCCTTGGTCAGCACCGCTATGGGGGTGGCGCCGCTGGCCCAGGCCACTGCCAAAAGCCTCTCCAGCCGCCTGGGCCGTGCCCCCGCGCCCAGGGGTACGGTGAGCAGGGCGGTGTCGACGTTGGCCGCGACGGCCTGGGCAGCCGTCCTCTCGCCGGCGGCGCGGCGCAGGAAGACGGTGCGCCGGGGCAGGGCGGCTACGGCCATGCCGGAGGTGATGCAGACCCAGTCGCCGGCGGTGATGCCGCCCTCGGGCAGGGCGTCGAGAAGCCTTCCGGCGATGGGGACGCGCAGGGTTGCCGCGGCGGTGAGCACGCTGACCAGGCCGCGGTCGACGCGGACCACGCGCCCGGCGATCGTCCCGGTGGCCGCGTGGGGTGCCATGGCCACCTCGAGGGCTGAGTCCCAGCCGAGGTGGCCGAGGGGATGTGCAGGGAGGAACAAGGGAGCGCTCCGATGAGGGGAACGCCCGGCCCGCAGGGCCGACCCGGGGCGGAGCGCTGCGGGCGCCCCGCGGGAGGTCAGGCGGCGGAGAGTCCGGGCACGGCGTGGATCGGCGACGTCGTGCATGCAATCGCTGCCATGAACGTGCCCTCCGCGTTCCCGGTGATGGGGTGGAGCGTAGCAGGCGAGCCGCGAGGGGATCGCGCGATGGGGGCGGGGTCGGTATCCTCGCAACCGCGATGGCCCAGGACTTCAGCTTCGACGTCGTCAGCGACTATGACCAGCAGGAGCTGGTCAACGCCCTCGACCAGGCGCGGCGGGAGATCGGCACCCGCTACGACTTCAAGGGTGTGACCGCGGAGATCACCGAGGAGAAGGGCGCCCTCGAGCTGCTCAGCGACAGTGACATGCACCTCAAGGCCATGATCGACGTACTCCAGAGCAAGCTCCACCGGCGGGGCCTCGATCTCAAGGTGCTCGACCTCTCCCAGAAGCCCGAGCAGGCCGCCCGGGGCAACCTCCGCCAGGTGGTCAAGCTGCGCAAGGGCATCGCCGATGACCTCGCCCGCGACCTCAACAAGAAGATTCGCGCCGCCCATCCCAAGGTCCAGGTGCGCATCGAGGGTGACAAGCTGCGAGTTTCGGCCAGGGACAAGGACAACCTCCAGGCGGTGATCCGCGACCTGCGCGCCATGGACCTCGACGTCCCGCTCCAGTTCACCAATTACCGGTAGCCGGGTGGCCGGCGCGCGGCCGGGCCGGCGGGCGCGGTTGCGCGCGCAGATGACCCTGCCCAACTGGCTGACGGTCCTGCGCCTGGGCCTGATCCCTTTCATCGCGGCGTCGCTGTACGGCGGTTTCGCCTACCACGACCAGGTGGCCGCCGTCCTGTACGGGATCGCGGCGACGACCGACACCCTCGACGGTCAGCTGGCGCGCAGCCGGGGCCAGGTCACCGAGCTGGGGAAGTTCCTCGATCCCCTCGCCGACAAGCTGCTGGTCATCACCGTGCTCGCCATCCTGGTCGGCCAGGAGAGGCTCTCGGCCTGGGTGGTCGTGGTGATCTTCGCCCGCGAGTTCCTGATCACCGGGCTGCGCTCGATCGCCGCGTCGCAGGGCGTGGTCATGGGCTCGACCCCCTGGGGGAAATCGAAGACGCTGACCCAGAACCTCATGATCGGCCTGGTGATCCTGGAGCAGCCCTACCCGAGGCTGGAGACCCCGGCGCGCGTGGCGGTGGGTGTGGCCGTCGCCGCGACCGTGCTCAGCGGCCTCGACTACCTCTGGAGGTACCGCAGATTTGTCGTACATTGATCTCGCGATCAGCCCCAGGGTGACTGTCTGAGGGGCGGTATA
>DATDHG010000076.1:0-10781 GCA_036521675.1 Candidatus Dormiibacterota bacterium | reverse complement strand
TCCGTTGGGCCCGATCAGCCCGACGACCTCCCCGGGATGGACCGCAAGGCTGACGCCGGCGAGGGCCTCGACGCCGCCGAAGGAGACGCTGATTGAGCTGACCTCGAGGGTGCTCGGATGCGGTCGCGCGCTTGAGGTCGGTGGGGTGAGCAACAAGGGACGGGCCGCGCGGACCGGCAGCCGGCGCAGCACCGGCAGGCGCCGCATCGCCGACCCCAGCCATCGCATCTGGCGCACCTGCTCGCTGGCCAGGCCGTTGGGGTTGAACATCACCACGAGCACGAGCAGCGCCCCCGAGGCGATGGTCACGTAGCGGTAGGCGTCACCGTAGTTGGTGAGGATCTCCTGAGTCACGCCCTGGTCGGCAAAGGTCCCGCCCATGAAGGCGCCGAAGAGGAAGCCCACGCCGCCGATGACCGCGTTGACCACGGCGTAGATGGACTGGAGACCCCCATAGCGCGCGAAGTCCACGTGCGGAGTGCGGAAGGCGAGCAACACCCCGGCGGACGCGGCGATCCCGGCCCCCAGTCCGAAGGCGTACAGCTTGGCGCCGACCACGTTGATGCCCAGGCACGCGGCGGCGCGCTCGTTGGCCCGAACCGCGAGCAGGCGCCGGCCGGCGGCGCCGCGCCGGAGGTTGGCGACGACCAGTGCCGCGACGGCGAACACGCCGATGGTGAGGGTCGCGTAGCGGACGGGATGGGTGATGGAGAAGACGCTGATGCCGAAGATGGTCGGCTCGGGGACGGTGGTGCCGAGGATGCCGCCGGTGTTGGCGGTGTTGTTGAGAAGCAGCTTCTCGATGACCAGCGCAAGCCCGATGGTGACGACCGCGAGGTTGACGCCGCGTGTGCGCATCGCCGGGATGGCGACGGCCACGCCCACGGGGATCGTTCCTGCCACGCCGATGAGCATCGCCAGCGGGAAGGGGATGCCGTACACGGCGGCGAGGCGCGCGCTGATGTACGCGCCGACACCGGCCAGGGCGAACTGCGCGAGCGAGAGCTGGCCGCAGTAGCCGGTGACCACCACCACCGACAGGCACACGATCGCCATCACCATGGTGCTCGCCACCGCCGCCGCCCAGTCGTTGGTGAAGGCCCCGGCGAGAGCGACCCACGCGGCGACCGCGGGGACCACCAGCCACAGGCGCACGCGCCCGGTGCCGAGGTCGGGCAGGAGCTCCTGGAGATGGCTGCGTTGGGGCAGCGCCCTCCCCCGGATCACCAGTACGGCGATGATGACCAGGAAGGGCACCGACTCCGACCAGCCGGGCGCGGAGACGTAGCGGGTCAGCTCGGCCTCCAGGATGCCGATCAGCAGCGCGCCCACGAGCGCCAGCGGGAAGGAGGAGAACCCGCCGACGAGCGCGCCTGCCAGGGCGATGACGACGATGATCGGCAGCGCCACCGGGTCGAGCCCGGTGACGCCGACGAGGAGCACTCCCGCGAGGCCGGCCAGGCCCCCGCCGAGCGTCCAGTTGATGGCCGCGATCAGGGGCGGCGAGTGACCCAGCGAGGCCGCCGCGCGCTCGTTCTCGGCGACGGCGGAAGTGGCGAGGCCGAAGGGGGTGAAGCGGTAGACGAGCCACAGCACCAGCGTCAGCGCGCAGGCGATGCCGAAGAGGATGAGCCGGTCCACACCCACGATGACGCCGGAGCCGAAGTGGACCGGAAACGTGGGGAGCAGGGAGGGGACGAAGACGACCCCGTGGTTGTAGTGCAGCGTGACCAGCTGGTCGATGAAGATGAGCAGCCCCAGCGTGGCCACCAGGCGCGTCAGCGGCGAGGAGCGGCGCAGCGGGTACATCACCAGCACCTGGATGAGGGCGCCGCCCACCGCCGCCACCGCCACACCGACGATTGCCGCAGCGGCCACCGGGAGCTGGTCACGCAGCTGCGTGTAGACCGCGGCCCCCACCAGCGCCAGGGATCCCTGGGCGAAGTTGATCACCCCGGATCCCCGGTAGATGAGGATGAGGCCCTGGGCGGCGAGCGCGTAGATCGCTCCGATGCCGACACCGAAGAGCGCGTACTGGAAGACCTCGCTGAGCTGCACCTGGGCCGAGATGGTGAGGCGGTCGCGGCTTCTTCCGCCTCAGCCGCCGACGGGGGCGAAGGGATTCGCGAACTGACCGGGGTTGGTGGGAACCTCCTGGCCGTTGGTGAACTTGTTGTAGACGACGGTCGGGTTGAACATCCGCGGGAAGGTGCCGCCGAAGCCGGTGAACGGCTGGGTGTAGTTGATCGGGGGCGTCAGCCCGCCGGTGTCGAAGCTCGTGAGGCCGTTCATGGCGTCGAGGATGCCCTGGCGCGTCAGTGCGGTCGCCTTCGCGGCCGCGGCCTGGAAGAGCCGGACCCCGAGCCACGAGTTCTTGGACAGGTCGTCCTTGGGCGCCGAGGATTGGTACTTGTCCATCTGCTGGGCGAAGAGCTGGTTGCCCTGGCCGCCCGAGGGTGGGAAGACAGTGGTCACGTACTGGCCGTTGGCCGCGTCCCCCAGCGCGGCCAGGGCGCTGGGTGTGACCTCGGCCCCCGGGGAGACTATGGGGATGGTGACGCCCTGCGAGTGCGCCGTCTGGAGGAACTTGAGGTTGGCGTCCGCGGAGAGCACGATGATGATGCCGCCCGGGTTGTTCTGGGTCGATGCCTGCACCGACGCCGCGAGGTCGGGGGCGTTGTTGGGCACCGGTACCTTGGTCACCACCGACGCGCCCGGCCGCGTCTGCAGTACGCCGTCGAGAAGCTGCACCACCTGCGTGCCCTCGGGCACGTCGACGTAGGGAACGCTGATGCGCAGGCTCTTCAGCACGTCCGTGACCAGCGTCGCCATGCCTGCGACGGTGCCGAGCGCGCCCGAGGAGGTGGGAAAGGAGATCACGCTGGTCAGGTCCTGGATCGCCTGCGGGAAGTCGCCGATGTTGGCCATCTTGGCCTGCTCGAGGACGGGGTCGACCTGGTCGCCGTACTGGTAATAGCTGCCCGCCAGGGCCAGGACCTGGGGATCGGCGACCGCGTCACGCGCGCACTTGGCGGTGCCGTCGGGCGTGATCTGGCTGGCGCAGTGGACGATGACGAGCTGGCGTCCGTTGATGCCGCCGGCATCGTTGATCGCGGCCGCGGCTGCATCGGCGCCCGCGTAGACCTCGGCGTTCTCGCGCGTGGTGCTGGTGTTGTTGATCACCACCAGCTTGATCGGCTGCCCGGTGAAGGTGACGCTGCTGCCGCCGGACGAGCTCGAGGATGATCCGCATGCCGCCACGGGCAGCACGAGGCCTGTGAACAGAGCCATGAGGACTCTCGTCGACGCCGATCGGTGCATCCTCGCTCCCCCAAATGGTGGCGCTGATCGCCGTGTGGCAGCTCCGCCAGGGGAGCCGAAAGCAGCCCGGCGGGCTTATCCGGGACTCCAACCACTGCCCATCGGTGGGCGAAAAGAGTGTACTCAAGGGACGCGGGGCGCGTCAACGGGCGGCGGTTTCAGGTGAGAAGGAAGCCGCCGTCCACCGGGAGCGTGACCCCGCTGACGAAGCCGTTCTCCATCAGGAACACGATGGCGAGGGCCAGCTCATCCGGGCTGCCGATCCGGCCCACGGGGATACGGGAGCGGACGCGTGCGAGATGCTCGTCCGCCTGAGCTCCGAGGAACCTGCGGAGCATGGGCGTGTCGGTCGGGCCGGGCACGATGGTGTTGACACGGATCGGCGCCAGCTCCACCGCCATGGCGCGGCCGAACGCTTCGACTGCCGCGGTGCTGGCCGTACCCAGGGAGCGCGTGGGCTGAGGCTTGTGGGCGACGACCCCTGAGCAGAGGGTAATCGACCCCGCTCCCGCCATCCGGGCCGGTGCGTACTTGCAGACGTGCACCGCGCTCCAGAAGCGCGCGTCCATCGCCCGGCGAAAGCTCTGCGAGTCGGCCTCCCCGAGCAGCCCGACCGGCTGCTCGCCTGCGAGCACCACCACATGATCGGCATGCTCGACGCGGCTGAAGAACTGCATCACCGACGGTTCATCACTTGCGTCGACACTGGTGGCGCGAGCCACGCCGCCGAGCTCGTCCAGTGCGCGCTGCAGCCGCTCCACGTTACGGCCGGCGATCGTCACGCTGGCGCCGAGGTGCTTGGCCAATCGCGCCGTGGCCAGGCCGATGCCCGAGCTGCCGCCGATCACCACGACCGACTGGCCGCCGAGCGCAGTGCCTGCGCTCATGCGCAGAGCCTGGGTGTGGTCACAACCGCGTCAGGTGGCCGCCGTTCACGAGCAGCGTCTGCGCCGTCACGAACGCGGCCTCATCACTGGCGAGATACCGAAGCGCTGCATAGATGTCGTGCGCGGTGCCGGCCCGCTTGACGATGCTTCGCGCCACGAGCGATTCGATCACCGCTGGTCCCACCTGGCGCCGGGTGGCCTCGTTGTCGATCGTGCCCGGCGCCACCGCGTTGACGGTGATCCCATCGCCACCCAGCTCGGCGGCCAGTCCCCAGGTCAGGTGGTTGAGGGCGAGCTTGCTCGTGGAGTACACCCCTCCCAGCATGTACGCGCCCATGGACGAGATGTTGATGATCCGTCCCCAGCCGGCCGCGCGCATGGCCGGCGCCACCGCCCGTACGCAGAGCAGCGGGCCCTTGAGGTTGACCGCCATCACCGTGTCCCAATAGCGGGGATCGATGTCGAGCAGGGTGGCCCGTTCGAGGTCGCCCCACACCGCGGCGTTGTTGACGAGAATGTCCACTCGACCCCAGGCGCCCAGCACGGAGTCCGCCATATCGAGGGTGCTGCGCTCATCGGTGACATCGACGCCGACGGCCAGAGCTTCACCACCGCGGCCGCGGATGACGGAGGCGGTGTCCTGGGCCCCGTCGAGCGCGATGTCGGCAACGCCGACCCGCGCGCCCTCGCTCGCGAAGAGCTGCGCGTATTCGCGTCCGAGACCGCGCGCCGCTCCGGTCACGATCACCACGCGTCCGTCGTAGCCCATCGCGCCGGCTAGCCCATCACGCGACGCGGTTTGAAGGTCGAGCGGGGCAGCGTGCCGGTCTCGACCTCCTTGATCTCGACCGGCACTCCCAGGCTGAGCTGCAGCACGTCCTTGACGGCGCTGCCGCGCCCATCGGACTCGACCTCCAGATCGAGGGCGCCGCCGGTTGACTGAGGGAGAAAGCGAAACTCGGGTGCGCCGAACTCTTCGAGGGCGAGCTGGACATCGACTGGGAGGAGCTTGCGCCCCGCGACCTCGCGGACGTCGGCGCTGCGCCCGAGGAGCGTGTAGCGTGGGCCTGTCTCGCCGCACGGGCAGGGGTCGGAGGCGGCGACGACCACGTCTTCGAGGTCGTAGCGGATGAAGCACGCGTCCATGTCGAAGGCGGTGACCACGAGCACGCCGCGCTCGCCCGGGGCCAGCTCGCGACCAGTGTCCGGGTCGCACGCCTGGAGGATGAAGTGGTCGCCCGCCGCATGCAGGCCGGTGTGGAAACGGCAATCCGACGTCGCCAGGCCCGGGATCTCCGAGGCGCCACCGATGTTGCGGATGCTCACCGCGTAGGCCTTCTCGAGGCGGAGCCGGGGGTGCGGGAACTGACAGCTCGCCTCCAGGAAGACGAGAATCCTCCCGGAGAGAAGATCGGTGACCGCGACGCCGGCGCGGGCCTCCGCCTCCTCGTAGGTGCGCAGCTGCGCACTCGTCATCATGAAGGCGTCGGGCCGCAGCAGGTCCCAGAGTGCAAGATGCTCGGCCGCCACCTCTGGTGTGACCGGTGGGCCGACGCCGATCTCCACGACGCCCGCGGCCAGGTAGGTGCGGCCGCCGGCGACGTTGGTGGGGTAGATCCCCTGCGGCCAGCTGTGCGTGAAGAGGTCGCCGCGCCGGACACCGTGGCGCCAGAGGTTGCGCACTCCGACCTCGATGTGGACCTCGAGGTCGCGGGCCCCGTAGAAGATCAGCGTCGGCTTGCCCGTCGTGCCGGTCGACGACCCGAGGCGGATGGCGTGCTCGAGGGGGACGGCCCGGTGGGTACCGAAAGGCGGGTTGCGGCGCTCGTTCTCACGCAGCTCGGCCTTGCTGGTCCGCGGGATCGCGTCCAGGGGCGGCAGAGTGTCGCGCCCCATCCCCGCGGCCTGGTACTTGTCGCGCAGAAACGAGAGGGGGAGCTCCCAGACGCGCTCCCATTCACGGGCCAGGGCGTCGCGCGCCGCCCGCTCCCGTTCGCCGGGGTCGCGGCCCTGGAATACGGGGTCCCAGAGATCGCGTGCGTCATCACCGGTCGCAGAGCGATCGCGCGCCCGAGTGGTCACGGCCGCCGGTCCACCGCCTTCCCGGCCAGAGGCACGGGGGTGAGTATACTCATTTACACGTTGCAGCTCAGTCGACGAGCGGAGGTGAGCGCCGTGCCAGACCGCGTCCGGCGGCAGGATCACGTCACGTACGCGGCGGCGATGGAGGCGATCAACGCAGGGCTCGAGAAGGCGGCGAAGCTGGGCATGCGCATCGCCATCGTGGTCACGGATGCGAACGGCGGCATGGTCGCCCTGGCGCGGATGGACGGAGCGTCGATGAACACGTACAAAGGCGCCCTGGGCAAGGCGACGTCCTCGGCAAGCCTGGGTCGTTCCACCGAGGACTTTCTCGAGAACCGCCTGAAGAAGGACGAGGCGCTGTGGCGGGCGATCAGCTCGAACCCGGACAGCTTCATCGTCCCGGGCGGTTATCCGCTGATCGCCGAAGGTCGCACAGTGGGTGCGGTCGGCGTCAGCGGCGGCCGGCACGAGGACGACAGCCAGGTCGCCCGCGCGGCGGTGGAGCGGTTCGAGCAGCTCGCGTGAGGGCGGCGGCGCCGAGCCGATCCGCTGCGGGCCCGCAACCTCCGTCAGAGCTGCAGTGATTTCGTGTCCAGGTACTCGGCGAGTCCGTACAGCCCCAGCTCGCGTCCGTGACCGGACTGTTTGACACCTCCGAACGGTGCCTGCACGTTGTACTTCCCCCCGTTCACGGTGACCTGACCGGTGCGCATCCTGCGTGCGAAGGCGACGGCGTGCTCGGTGTCCGCCGACCACACCCCGCCCGAGAGGCCATAGATGGTGTCGTTGGCGATGCTCAGCGCCTCCTCCTCGTCCGCGTACGACAGCACACAGAGGACGGGGCCGAAGATCTCCTCCTGGGCCACCGTCATCGATGATGTGACGTCGCCGAAGATGGTCGGCCTGACGTAGAAGCCGCGCGCGAGGCCATCCGGCGGCTCCTTACCACCGACGACCATCCGGGCCCCCTCCTCGATGCCGGTCCGTATGTACCTGCGCACCCGTTCCCGCTGTGGTCCCGACACGAGCGGTCCGAGCCTGGTGGCCTCGTCTCGCGGGTCGCCGGTTGAATACGACTCGCATGCGGACGCGGCCAGCGACAGCACCTCCTCGTGCAGGGCGGCGGGGACCACCATGCGCGTCCAGGCGGTGCAGGTCTGGCCGGAGTTGAAGAACGCGTAGTAGAGCCCCGACTCGACGACCCGCCGGAGCTGATCACCGTCGACGTCGGAGAGGATGACGTTGGCGGACTTGCCGCCGAGCTCGAGCGTCACGCGTTTCACGGTGGCGGCGGCCACCTCCCCGATGCGCCGCCCGGTGCGCACCGACCCGGTGAAGGAGATCATGTCGACGTCGGGGTGGGCGGTGATCGCCTCACCCGCGCTCCCGGTCCCCGACACCACGTTGAGCACACCGGCGGGAAGGCCCGCGTCGGCCGCCGCGTCGGCGAGCAGGAAGGCGGAGAGCGGGGCCAGCTCGCTGGGTTTCAGAACCACCGTGCATCCCGCGGCCAGCGCGGGAGCCACCTTGCACATGATCTGGTGCAGCGGGTAGTTCCACGGGGTGATCGCGCCGACGACCCCCACGGGCTCGCGGATGACCAGCGAGTTGCCGATGGTCTCCTCGAACGGCTGGCTCGGGAGCAGGCCCACATAACTGCCGAGAACCGCGAGCGGCAGCCCCGCTTGCACCTGCCTTGCGACCGTCATGGGGGCGCCCATCTCCGCCGAGACAGTGGTCGCGATCTCCTCCTGGCGGCCGGCCAGTGCATCGCGAAGACGGGTCAGCAACTCGGTCCGCGTGTCCACCGTCGTCGTCGACCACTGCGGGAAGGCGCCTCGCGCGGCCCGCACCGCGCGATCGACATCCTCGGCGGTCGCCTCGGGAACGGTGGCGAACACGGCTTCCGTCGCGGGGTTGACGATTTTGACGGTCCGGTCGCCAGATGACGGCGTCCAGCGCCCGTCGATATAGAGCGCGTCACGTGTCCGCATGCCGATCGCCTCCGCAACGGCTCGCCCGCACGGGTGTCGGGTACGTCGCTATTAGTACACTGTTCGCGTCAGGCCCCGTCCCGTAAGGTTCCAGCCCGCACACGGACGTGGTGCCGCGAACGGCCTCGCTGGAGACCTCGTCGCGTGTTCGATCGCCCTCCTTTCGTCGACGCCCACGTGCACTTCTGGGATCATGCGGTTCCCGGCCTCGACTGGGCATGGCTGCGCCCCGATTTCACGCATCCCCGGCTTGGCGAGCTCAAGCGCCTCGACGCTCCGCGCTACGCGACCGAGGAGCTGCGTGCAGAGACCGCCGGCCTCGGCGTGACCAAGGTCGTTCACGTGCAGGCGGCCCGGACCGACGACCCGGTCATCGAGACCGCATGGCTGCAGCGGCTTGGCGACAGCAGCGGCTGGCCCTCCGCGATCGTGGGTCACTGCGACCTGGCCAGAACGGACGTCGCTGCCGTCGTGGCGCGGCATGCCGCCTTCGACCGCTTCCGCGGGGTGCGGGACATCCCAGCCGGCACCCGCCTCGCGGAGCCCGCCCTGGCCAGGGCCTTCGACGCGCTCGAACGCGCCGGCGTATCGGTCGAGGTCATGACGTCCCACGAGCACTTCGGTGCGCTGTTACACCTGGCGCGCACGCACCCGGAGCTCACCGTCGTCGTCGGCCACGCAGGCCTCCCCGTCCAGCGCGACGACGCCTACTTCGGTGCCTGGTCTGCCGCCATGCGCCGGGTGGGGGGCGCGTCGAACACGGTGTGCAAGATCTCTGCACTCGCCGGGGCCGAGCGCAGCTGGACGGTTGCGGGGATCCGCCGCTGGGTCCTGGGGTGCATCGAGGCGTTCGGTCCAGAGCGGTGCATGCTGGCGAGCAACTGGCCGGTGGACAAGCTGTTCGTCGGATACCGAGAGTTTCTGGAGGGCATGTCGGACATCGCCGCCGAGCTGTCCGTCGCCGAGCGGCGCGCGATCTTCAGCGAGACCGCCGAGCGCATCTACGGGATCTGAGGTCTCGCTCGCCGTGCCGCGCGCGGCCGCCCTCAGACGAGGCGCAGGTAGCGCGCGGCGTTGCCGCCCATGATCCGGGCGATCGACTCGCGGCCCAGGCTGGTCCAGCCCAAAACGACGTCGGGCGAGTTGGGGAACTCGCACCCTGGATGCGGGTAATCGGACTGGTACATCAGCACGCCGTCTCCGCACACCCGGATGATGGCCTCAGCCATGGCGGCGCCCTCATACAGCTCGATACCGCAGAAGATCCGTCCCTCACGGGCGTACCCGAGCGGGTCGTTGTGCCGTTCGGGGAGCGCGCGCCCCATGTAGTCGGCCTGCCCCTGGAGGCGAACCAGCCATCCTGGTAGCCAGCCCGCGCTGCACTCGGAGAATCCGATGCGCAGGTTGGGGTAGCGGTCGAACATGCCGCTCAGCGTCAGGTAGCCGACCAGGCGCTGGGCGCCCCAGGGATGGGCCGCCGCCCGGGCCACCACGACGTTGCCCCAGATGTCGCGATAGCCCGGGAAATACGGCGGCTCGTAGAAGAACGAGTGATGCATGATCGGCAGGTTGGTGGCGTCGAGCACCTGCCAGATGGGGGTGAGGTCGGGATCGTCGATCGGAAGCCCCTCGGGCAGGACGACGGTGGCGGCCGCCACCCAGCGCTCCTCGGCGAGCCGCGTGAGCTCGCGCGCCGACCACTCCGGGTCGGCGCCGCTGACCAGCACGGTGGCTTTGAGGCGGTCCACGTCGGCGCTGCAGTACTCGCCGATGAAGCGGTGGTAGGCCTGGTAGATCTCCTTGGCGAGGTCGGGGTCGAGGGCGGACACCGCCGTGGAGAACGTGGCCGGGATCAACAGGTGGACGTCAACGCCCTCGCGGTCCATGTCGGCGAGCCGGCCCGCGGCGTTGCCGTTGTTGACGTCGGGCGCCACCGGGACGGTCAGTGTGGCGCTGACACTCCCCTTGAGCGGGCTGATCCCTCCGCGCACGCCTGACTCGGCCTCCAGGCGTCCACCCATCGGCCGCTTGTACGGGATCGGATTGATCGAGAGCTGGTGGCCGCCATCGGTCAGAGCGCTGTAATACGGGAGGAGCTCGTCCCACCGCTCGCGCAGGCGAGGTCCAGCGTACCGTTGCAGCACCTCGGCGGACGGGCCGACGTGGGTGTCGGTGTCGATGACGCGGAGTCCGTCCCTCACGGCACATCTCCCGAGGATGGCAGGCACTGCGCGGGGCGGGTCCCGCCGTGGCCGTGGCCGCTCCGTTTCTACCACATAGAGTATCCCAAATAGGGAGCAGGGCCATGCCGGGCGCCCCGCCTCACGGTTCCGGGGGCCAAAGCTGAGTATCATCAATTACCGCGCCGACGTGGTAGGTGCGGACGGCGACGACGCCGCGGTGCATCGAACACGCATCGCCTTGCCGGCCGCGTACCCGGCTGCTGCCACGCAACGAGGTGATCAATCCATGACCCCGGTCCCCAATGTGGCAG
>DATDHG010000075.1:0-16570 GCA_036521675.1 Candidatus Dormiibacterota bacterium | reverse complement strand
GCTCGAGGCTGACCTGCCGCGGCGTGCGGTCACAGAGCGCCTGATGCGACGGATCCTGTCACAGATCTGGCGACACCGACCCGGTCCCTACGAGCAGAGCGGACCGCTGACCCTGGAAGGCGGCTCACGGAGATCGGCCTCTCCGGGTCCGACATTCGTCGATTTCCGGTCGAGCAGGAATCGGGGTGTGGGCCAGCTGATGAGCCTCCTTTTCCTGGTCGAAGGCGCATCCTGGCGGCGAGACACCGAAGGCACGTGGTCGGGTCGCTGGCGCCACGATGAGGAGGCGCTCGCCCTTCAACTCCAGCGCTAGATTTCTCCCAAACGCTCGGCTGGCGCGAAATGAATGTGGCCAACACTACAGCGCTCACGCGTCGCTGATGGACAAGCTCGCGCTGGAGAGCTGAGCGCTGCTGACGTTCACCTCGCCGGCGTCCCCACGGATCTGCGGATCAGTTCGGCGGCGTCGTCGAGGGTCATCGCCGACGTCATCTCCGCCTGGACGCCGCGCGCGTTTTCCCTACAGGAGACGTCTTCGAGCACACCGTACACGACGGACCGCAACAGCGCACCACCATCAGGGTCTCCAACGGAAACAATACCCACGGCCTCGAGGGCGAGGTGGCCCCCACCTGAGCGATAGCAGATCTGCTATCATCGTCCGCGTGAACGGTGGGCTCGTGGTCCGGGAGGCGCGACGTCGCGCCGGGATCACCCAGAGGCAGCTGGCGGCCAGGCTCGGAACTCATCAGAGCGTGGTGGCACGATGGGAGGCACTCCAGACATCGCCGGCATTCGACGCGGTCTGTGCTGCGTGCGCTGCTTGTGGGTACGACCTGGACTGGCAGCTGCGCCTGCATGACGTCGACACCGAGCGCGTTCTGCACGAGCAACGCCGGCGGTCCCCTGCAGCACGGGTGGCGAGCGTCACGAACCTGGCCGCACTGCGCCGCGGCCGTGCCTGAGAGCGAAGGCGCATTCCAACCCGTCGACCTCCTGCGCGTGCTCGTCGAACATGGGGTCGAGTTCATCCTCATCGGTGGTCTCGCCGCGGCGGTCCACGGCTCACCGTTTGCCACGCTCGACGTCGACGTGGTTCCGCGTCGCGAGGCATCGAATCTCGATCGGCTCTCTGACGCTCTGCGAGCTCTCGGAGCACGTGTGTATGTCTCGGTGGAGGAGTCGATTCCCTTCGAGCACGACGGTCGGTCCCTGGGAGGCGTCGACGTCTGGAACCTCGCGACGCCCTTCGGCGGCCTCGACATCACCTTCGCTCCGCCGGGGACGAAGGGATACACCGATCTTGCCGAACGAGCGCAGGGCGTCGATATCGGCCATCTCGACGTTGACGTCGCAGCCCTTGAAGACGTCATCCGGAGCAAGGCGGCTGCCGGACGCGAGAAGGACCACGTTGTCCTGCCGACACTCCGCCGGCTGCAGGAAATCGAGTTCGAAGAGCGCCGGCGACGCTAGCCCCGGAGAGCAGCACTTTGCACCGAGGGCTGCCGGCGCCGAGCGTTCGCGAGGTGCTCTCTCAGGCCTCCGCGATCGCCGCGATGGAGATGCGCAAGCCGGAGGTGTCGATCGGCAACTTCGCGCCCTGGCGGGCCGGAGGATCGGTGGGAAACCAAGTCAGCCACTCTTCATTCATTCCCGCGAAGTCTGAGGGGTCGGCCAGGATGAATGTGACGCTGACGATCTTGTCGATCGAACTCCCCGCCGCCTCGAGGATGCCGGCGATGTTCTTGAGTGCTTGACGCGTCTGCTCCTGGATGGTCTCACCGACGATCGCGCCGGTCGCAGGGTCGACAGGAGCCTGGCCCGAGACGAAGACAAGCCCGGCCGCCCTGGTTGCCTGGCTGTACGCGCGGGCCTGCGGTGCCCCCTCGGTCCTAACGATCTGCCGCGGCACGGCTCCCTCCTCTGTCTTCCGAACGATGGGCGCTGCTCCGCACATCGTACGCATACGCGCGGACTTTATCTGCTCACCCTCGTGCGGCGAGTTCCAACTCCACTGCAGACCCGCGGGGTATTCTGAAGCGATGCGATTCCACCGAAAGACGTTACCGCCGGCGCGACCTGCCGGCCGAGGCATCAGCCCCGGCTTGGAGCTCTGAGATGGTCTCGGCACGACACGCCTGGGTCGTGGTCCGGATCGTCGTGCTGGTCGCTCTTCTGGCCGCGCTCTGGGCCTTCCCGCCGCTGTTCTTCGCACACCCCGGAACGAACGACGCCATCGTATTGTCCAACTGGGAGTTGCCGATAATCCTGGCCGTCCTCGTGGCGGGTGTGACGTCCGCGTTCGTCCGGCCCGAGCGCCGACCGCGGGCGGTGCCCATCGGTCTCGGTGTGTATTTCCTCGGAACAGCGGCCGGGCTGCGGCTCGGGCTTGCCGTCTTCGGCGACGGTTCCAACGACCGCTTCGCTCCGCTGCTGTTCGGGTCCGTGCTCATGGGGTGCGCCGGACTCGCAGCCCTCGCCGGCGTGCTCGCGACCGGCGGAGCCAGCGCCCTCCAGGTCAGGCGAGGAACCGTCAATGGCCTGGTTGGAGCGATGTTTGTCGGCGGCTGGGTGCTGCTGCGCGGTGGTCGAGACTGGCTGCTCGCCCCGTACGGGTTCGACTCCGTCCTCCTCATGGCGCTGCTGGCCGTGGTGGTGGCGACTCTGGGAGCGGCCCCCGGTGCATGGTCGGGGCCGCTGAACAGCACCGATGCGGCAGCGGCCGGACCGGACCGCCCAGCGCTCAGGCGCGGAGAATGGACATGCTGGCCCCGGAGAGCCGAAGCCCTTTCGACCTCGGGGCGTGGCCGGAGAGCAACGGATGGACTTCGAGGAAGTGGTCAGGCGGCAACGTATCGTGCGCCGGTTCGAGCGCACTCCCGTCGCCCGTGAGGTGCTCGGGCGCATCGCCCGCGCGGCGCAACGAGCACCAACCGCCGGTTTCAGTCAGGGGCAACGGTTGGTCATCGTCACAGATGAGCCAACGCGACGGCGCGTGGGTGCGGCGGTGGGTGAGGACTACTACATCAGTGACGGGTTCGGCGACTGGATCAGCGCCTGCGCAGCACAGTTCGTCCCGTGCGTCAGCGAGACGATCTACCGGGAACGGTACCGGGAGCCTGACAAGCTGGCCGAAGACCAACGGATGGGGCACCCGACCGCTGACGCCGCAAGCGAGCCTGAGGACGAATGGCCTGTTCCGTACTGGTGGATGGACATCGGCTGCACTGTGATGCTGGTCATGCTCGGCGCCATCAATGAGGGTCTGGCCGCGGGATTCTGCGGCGTGACGAATGGCGCCGCACCGCTTCGCGCCGTGCTGAGCATCCCCGACGACATGACGCCTGTCGGAGTAATCCCGGTCGGCCGGCCACTCCCGGACAAGCGATCTCCCTCTCTCGCACGCGGACGTCTGCCGTTTGACGAGTTCGCCCGGTGGGAGAGGTGGTCGGCGGGCCCTGAGCTCTGACCCTGGTCCGCCCGCGGATGATCGGAAATCCGGCGAATCGGTCCCAGAGGCATCCCATCTGCAGTGGCGCCTCCTGGCGACGGCGCCGTTGACCCAGGCTGGGGGGCGGGAGATAATTCCCTATCACATCGGCGAGATCACCCATCCGGTGAGCGCCAGGAGGACGCGCCATGCCGGACTCTGCGAAAACCCCGGTTGGCACGGTGGTTTCGCTCTGGCGCTACCCCGTCAAGTCCATGATGGGCGAGGAGCTGAACGCGGCCGAGGTCACTGAACGCGGCCTGCTGGGCGACCGCGCCTACGCGCTCGTGGACAGCTCTGACGGCAAGGTCGCGAGCGCCAAGAACCCGAAGAAGTGGCCCGGACTCTTCGACTTCCGCGCTGCCTTCGCCGCCGCCCCGCGCGCCGGAGCGGACATGCCCTCGGTCCGGATCACCATGCCTGACGGCGCTCTGATCACCAGCGGTCATGCTGAGCTCGACGAGTCCCTGTCGCGAACGCTCAACCGTGAGGTGACCTTCACAGGGGCCGGACAGGGACAAGGAAGCGCCTCTGAGACAGCGCCCGCCACTCCGTGGACGCCGCAGGCGGAGGAGTACTGGCCGGACATGGACGGCCTGGACCATCGCGACACCGTCACCGACTTCGAGCTTCCTGAGGGAACGTTCTTCGACTGCGCTCCCCTCCATCTGCTGACGACCGCCACGCTCGACCGCCTTCGCGAGCTGTATCCACAGGGCCGTTTCGAGGCGCGGCGATTCCGACCGAACGTCGTTGCGCTACCGCTCGAGAACGCCCCGGGCTTCGTTGAGGGAGAGTGGATCGACCGGACGGTCGCGATCGGAGAGGAGGTGCGGCTGCGAATCACGGGGCCATGCCCCCGCTGCGTGATGACCACTCTGGCACAAGGCGATCTGCCCAAGGATCCGGGCATTCTGCGCGCGGCCGCCCAGCACAACCACGCCAACATCGGCGTCTATGCCTCGGTGGTGGCTGGAGGCACCATCCGCCGCGGCGATGTGATCACCGTGAGCGGCTAGCCGCCGGGAACGGCCGGCGGTTCCACACACCTGGCGGCAACGGTTCTGGTGTGATGAAGCCTTCCCCAGACGGCGCCGCCACCTTTGTCCTCATCCACGGCGCATGGCATGGCAGCTGGTGCTGGGAGCGTCTCGTTCCCCGTTTGCACGCGCGGGGCCATGCGAGTGTCGTGATGGATCTCCCCATCGAGGACGGCACGGCCACGTTCGACACCTACACCACGGTCGCACTCGATGCGATGTCCCACGCCACGGGCAGAGTCATCCTCGTGGGCCATTCGCTGGGCGCGATGATCCTGCCCACGATCGCGACGCAACGGCCGGTTCACGCCATGGTATTTCTCTGCGGTATGGTGCCCAAGCCGGGCGGAGGGCCATGGGACGACGGCCCCCCCATGGAGGCCCTCGGCCTCTTCGATGCGACGGTCACCCACCCCGACGGATCGACCACCTGGCCGACTCTCGATGCTGCCCGGGCTGCGTTCTACTCGGACTGTTCGGTGGAGGACGCGACGTGGGCCTTCGGGAAGCTGCGCCCGTACAACTCATCGTCGCTGTTCGACAGGCCCTATCCGCTGCTTGACATGCCGCCGATCAAACGAGTGTCGATCGTGGGCACCCTGGACCACACAGTCACCTTGCCCTGGTCACGACACGTCGCCGCGACCCGTCTTGGCGTGGAGCCGATCGAACTCCCCGTCGCGCACTCGCCCTTCCTCTCCCGCCCCGATCTGCTTGCTGACATTCTCATCGACCTCGTCACGTAGTCTGGAGCGCTCACCACATTTGCTCCGCTCCCTCACCGCGTAAGGCAGGTCCGGGCGATCTCCTGGACGTGGCGGTGGTCGGTCCCACAGCAGCCTCCCAGCACCGTCAGGCCGGGGCAGGTCGCGCGAAGCTGTGCATACTCGACTCCGAACTCACCGGGGTTACCGGCGTCGAGCGTGTCGGACTCGTCGAGCTCCGCGTGGCTCCTGCGTGAGGCGTTGGCGCGAATCATGCGCACCCGCTCCATCCATGCGGCTCCGGGTTCGAGGACGGGCGCGAAATGGCTGGGATGAGCGCAGTTGATGCCGTAGTAGGCGGGCGCATGATCGGTCTGCTCGTCGACGGTGGCGATGGCGTCGCGCAGAGAGGTGCCGTCCGGCAGCGCGCCGTCCGTCTCGACGGTGAACGAGAGGACCACGGGCATCGTCACCGCCTTCGCGGCACGAGCGATCCCGATCGCCTCCCCGGTGTGGGTGAGGGTGAAAGCGGTGATCAGGTCGGCGTCGCTGCTGCTCAAACTGCGTATCTGGGTCGAGTGATACCGCTGCGCCTCGGCCGCCGTCATCAGAGCGGAGGGGCGGTACGCATCATCCCGCGGTCCGACCGCAGCGCTTACGACGACAGGGATGGTGGCATCGAATTCGCCTCGAAGCGTGACCAGCAGCTCGACAGCGCGGCGATTGACCTCATCCAACGCCTCTCGTGTGAAGCCCAGGCGCGCTCCCCAGTCGGAGCTGGCGCGCCACGTCGCCGCCTCCAGGATGAAACCGACACCGGAGGCTCGGGCGATCTCCGCGTGGCGCCGGTAGTACCGCCTGAGCGCCTCGGTGCCGGCCTCGTCGTTGAGCAGGACAAATGAGGAGAAGAGCGGCAGGTCGTAACCCTCGTTGAAGATGAGGTCGGTCTCCATACCGCTGTCGCTGAGGTAGATGCCCCCCGCGAGTTGAGGCAGGTTGTCGCGGTATCTGCTCATGCAAACCTCCATGGGCGGGTCACGAAGCGAAGCAGACCATCGTCCCGAGTTGGGCAGCGGACGCGGTGCTGCATCTCGTCGCCGCGGCTAGCCGGAGAGCAGGGCACGGGTTTCGTCGAGACGCTCGTCGAGGCGGCGTTCCACCCTCGGGCCCATGGTGTCGAAGAGCTCCACAGTGGCGCCCTTGAGGGTGAGGCTCCAGGTGCCGACCGCTTCGCCGTCGACCAGGACGACGGGGTAGCCGTCACCGGGCAGCCCCATGTTCGGCTGACCGGGCGCGACCACGCCCTTCTGCACGTAGATCGCGGCCTGGTTCGCCGGGTGGACGAGGCGGCCCCGTCCCTCGGGGGCGTGGCCCATGGTGTACGGATCCCATTTCGGCAGGAGGTCGACACTGCCGGTCAGCCGCTTCACCGCCGTGAACGCGGACTCGTCCGCGGCGGGGAGCAGCAGCCCCTCACCCACGTCGATCGTGTCGTGCGCGCCCAGCGCGCGCGCGGCAGTTCCCCTGGCGAGACCCGTCCACCACGCGAAGTCGGCGATGCGCGCCGGACCGTAGGCGTGCAGGTACTCGCCGGCGAGGTCGCTCAGCGCAGCGCTCGCATCAGCCACGTCCAGGCTCCCCGGCGCCCAGCTCTCGGTCGCCACGTAGCGGAGCGTCGCAACGCGCAGGCTGCCGTCTGACACGGCGAGCAGCCGGCCCTGGCCGCGGATGGTGCGGAGCAGGATGCTCATCCCGAGGCCGCTGACCCCCGCCACGTCGTGAAGCTGCTTGGGCAGCAGGGGCTCGGTGGCCGCGGCGACCACCCGATCGGCGACGACGGCGTACTCCTCGGCGCTCATCCCGCCGCGGCGCAATCGGGTGGCCAGGTGCGCCGAGCTCAGAATGAAGGGTGTGAAGGTCCGTCCTGCGCTCTCGGCGGGAGCGAGGAAGAGCGATCCGCGCATCGCGGGGATGCGCAGAGCGGCGCGGCGCCGCTCCAGCCGGCGGAAGTCCTCGGCGGACATGCGCACTGTTCGCGCCGCCAGCGCGAGCGGAGCCGTCGGGTGCGCGCTGTACACGGCCACGACCACTCTGAGCGCGGCGGCGGGCGACCGCGCCGGGTCGCCGAGTCCCTGACGCCCGTGGGTCCACGCGCGCAGGCGCGCCGTCAGGTCCACGGTCGCGGGCGCGCGGGCGCTTGGTTCAGCCTCGGCGGAGCCGGCGCTTCAGTGAGGTGGTCCCGTTGGCCATCGCGAGGAGAGCGCGGTCGGCTCTCGACCCCTGGGCCGGGAGAAGGCCGACCTGACGTGCGAAGCCAGCTCCGTCGTAGTAGATCGTGTTGTGCTGCATCAGGCCGTCGGCGATCTCCATGACGTCCACACCACGCACCGCCACTCGACGCCCCGTCGCCTTGATGCCCTGGAACGCGGTTCCCGAGAACGTGGCCTCGGCATGCCACTGCACGGCGGCCGAGGCGCCGTCCCCCACGATTCGGTCGACGGTGATCTCCAGGTCCGGGAAGGCGGCGAACATCTCCTCGAAGAAGCCGCGAACCGCCGCCTGGCCCTTGAATTCGCCCAGGACGACGAAATCGTCAACGATCCCTGGGTCGGTGAAGCGGATGATCCCCTCCGCGTCCCTCCTGGCGACAGCGTCGAACACGGCAGCGGCCACCTCGGCCGGAGCCCTGACCGCAACAACCTCAACTGGCATCGGTACGACCTCCACACGCCTGATTCGCTCTGGGATGCGGGCCGGCCGGCCGTCGGCCGACGCGAACTCCCCGGGGTCGGTCATTGTCGCACCGCGGACTTCGGTGGGCAATCCAGCAAGCCCGCGGTGCGGCCCACCGGCGCCGTCACAGGCCAGGTTCCACCGGCCGTGATCTTGAGCCCTATGGCGCCGGCACGCCTTGACCCGGCTCCCGCAGATGTGCAGACTTCCCGGCACTCGCGACCTCTGCGCCGCGCCCCCGGAGGTGGATGATGGCCTGGCAGATTCAAGGCACGTACTTCGAGAACTGCTCGTGCGACATGGTGTGTCCGTGCACCACGTCGGGGCTGGCGATGCCCGCAGACCAGGACCGGTGCCGCGTCGTGCTCGTGTTCCACGTCGACTCCGGCTCTATCGACAGTGTCGATGTCGGCGGTCTCACCGTCGCGATCGTCGCGGACACGCCGCCGGTGATGGCGGACGGGAATTGGCGTGTGGGGGTCTTCATGGACCAGCGCGCGTCTGACGAACAGGCGGGCAAGCTCGGCGGCGTCTTCTCGGGCCAGATGGGCGGCCCCATGGGCGCCCTGGCGCCGCTCATCAGCGAAATGCTCGGTATCGAGCGCGCCGCCATCACCTACACGGATGACGGGCGTCGCCACCGGGTAAGCATCGGGGACGCGGTCGACATCGAGATCGAGGACTTCATTCCGGCCGGCGGCCAGGAGGTTTCCCGGCTGACAGGCATGGCGCATCCCGCCAACTCGACGCTGACGATCGCGCGGGCGACGGCCTCGCGCGTCAACGCCTTTGGCCTCCAGTTCTCGAACAACGGCAAGAACGGGCATTCGGCGCCCTTCGCCTGGGCGGCGTGAGCGCAGCGAGCCTCGACCTGCGCCGCGGCGCCCCGGCCGCGGCGGCGATGCTGCTTCTCGCGTGCGCCGCCTGGGTCGGGGTCGTCGCGATCGCCCGGACAATGGGCGTCATGCCGGGCACGATGGGCCTTGGCCTGCTGACTTTCGTCCTCATGTGGACGCTGATGATGTCGGCCATGATGCTCCCGTCGGTCGCGCCGTTCGGATACATGTACTCGCTTGGTCTGCGGGCCGACCGCGCGGTTCGGCTCACGGGTTTTGTGAGCGGGTATCTGCTCGTCTGGGCCGTCGCCGGGGTGCCGGCCTACGCGATTACAGCGCTGGCAGACCGCATCGTGGCCGGGCCGTCGGCCGCGGCCACGGCGATGGCGGCCACCATCTTCGCCCTCTGCGGCGCCTATCAGCTGACCCCGCTGAAGGAGCGCTGCCTGGCGCGCTGCCGGTCGCCGCTCGCCCAGCTGCTCACGTACAGTGCGTATCGCGGCCGCCTGCGCGACCTGCGCGTCGGCGTCAGCCACGGCGGCTTCTGCCTGGGCTGCTGCTGGGCGCTCATGCTGCTCTTGGTGGCCGTCGGCGTCATGAACGTCGTCGCCATGGTCGCCCTCGCGGCGGTGGTAGCTCTGGAGAAGCTCTCGCCAACCGGTGTCGTGGTGTCGCGGATCGCCGGGGTCGTCGCGCTTGCGCTCGCGCTGCTGGTCATCTGGATGCACGGCCTTGCCCCCGGAATGCTTGCGCCCGTTGACGCCGCGGGTGGCATGGGCATGTGACCCGCGGATGACAGGTCTGAGCCCAGCTCCGTGGCGGGTTGCGGGCTCGTACTTCGGCGCAGCCCGGTTCAGCGAGTCAACGAGGCCAGCGCGTCGCCGATGAGCTTGACGCCGATGACCAGGCACAGCACCGCCATGATCACCGCGTTGTTCCTGCCCATCCAGTCCTTCACACGGCGGAGCAGCGCCGCCGCGCCGTCGCCCATGGCGAAGTACAAGACGACCGGCGTGCCGACGCCGGCGGTCCCGATGAGCATGAGACCGCGTAGGCGATCGCCTGCTGTCCGCCGGCGATCCCGGTCTCAGCGATCGCCACTGCGGCGGCGATGGCAAGCAGCGCTTCTTGGGGTTCAGCGCGAGCACCGCCCCCGCCCCCAGCGCTTTCATCGGGCCGAACGCCTCGATCGCCCATCCAGGCCGGCATCCCCACCTCGTCACCCTCGCTAGGGCGCCCGCGGAACTCGCGCAGGGCCAGGAGCAGCAGCACCGCACCGAGCACGATCTTCACCACGCTCACCCTCGTCGCCGGCTGTCCGGAGCTGATCGCGTCGCTCCGTCCGGCGATCGCCAGCACCACCGCGCCGAGCACCCCGAGGCCGATGAGCGAGCCTCCGACGAAGGTCGGCCCGTTCGTCGTCGCCCTCGGGGTCGTGAGGATGAGAACGACGGCAATGATCGGCACCGGGCTGAGGGCGACGACGATGGCAAGGGGCAGGACCTGCCCGATCGCCTGGCCCATGCCGTGATTGTGACCCGAGCCACCGGGTCGCGGTGATTCCGGTCGAGCCGCCGCCCGCGGCTTCGCACTCCCGGTCCCGATCTGAGGCGGGGCCTTCGCGCCCTACAATTCCAGCGAGACGGGCGCCCTCGTCGGTCGCGCGCGCCATTGCTCTGAGGTGATTCCGTGGGCGACCTGCGCTACGTCGATGCCGGCGTCGACATCGACGAGGGCAACCGCGCCATCGCCCTGATCAAGCGCACGGTGGCCTCGACCTTCACCAGCCCCGTCCTGGGGACGGTGGGCGCGTTCAGTGGGCTCTTCGCGGTCGAGCGCGAGCGCTGGCGTGAGCCGGTGCTCGTGGCCAGCGCCGACGGCGTGGGCACCAAGATCAAGGTGGCGATCGCCGCGCAGCGTCATCGCGGGATCGGCCAGGACCTGGTCAACCACTGTGTCAACGACATCCTCTGCTGCGGTGCCGAGCCGCTTTTCTTCCTCGATTACTTCGCCACCGGCAAGCTCCGCCCCGAGCAGCTCGCCGAGATCGTCGAGGGCATCGCCGAGGCCTGCAGGGAAGCCGGCTGCGCGCTCCTCGGGGGTGAGACCGCCGAGATGCCCGGGTTGTACGCGCTCGGCGACTACGACCTCGCCGGTTTCATCGTCGGCGCAGTCGAGCGCGGCGCCATCGTCGACGGCGCCCGCGTGCAGGCCGGCGACGCAGTTCTCGGCTTGCCCAGCAACGGCCTGCACACCAACGGTTACTCGCTGGTGCGGCGCATCGTCCACGACCGCGAGCTCGACTACACCGCCGTCCTGCCCGGGACCGACGAGCCCCTGGCGGGCCTCCTGTTGCGTCCTCATCGCTCGTACCTCGCGGCGGTCCGGGCGCTGCGTTCGTCTCTCGATGTCCGTGCCATCGCACACATCACGGGCGGCGGCCTCAAGGAGAACGTCCCCCGGGTGCTGCCCGCGGGGCTGGGCGTGGAGCTGCAGCGGGGCAGCTGGCCGGTTCCGGCCATCTTCGGCGCCATCGAGAAGGTCGGCGGCGTCCATCCCGACGAGATGTGGCGGACCTTCAACATGGGGATCGGCATGGTCGTCATCGTTCCCGCAACCCAGGCCACCGTGGGGATCAGCGCAGCCGGGCTGGACGTGCTGCCGATCGGCCGCGTCGTGACTCAGTCCACGCCAGAACGCGTGGTGCTGCGCTGAGCCGGCCGACCCGGCACCGTGTCGGCGTCCTGGTCTCAGGAGCGGGCACCAACCTGCGGGCGCTGCTCGAGGAGGCGGCGCGGCCCCAGGCGCTCTTCAGAGTGGTGCTGGTGCTCAGCAACCGGCCCAGCGCGCCCGCCTTGCGCGTCGCCCTCGAGCACGGCGTGGCCGCGGAGGCGATGCCGGTCGCGCGCTTCGGCGGCGACGTCGTCGCCCGCGACCGGGCGATGCAGGACCGGCTGCGTGCCGCGTGGGTGGAACTGGTGGTCTGCGCCGGGTATGACCGTGTGCTGAGCGCGCCGCTCCTCGACGCGTTCGAGGGCGCCATGCTCAACCTCCACCCCTCGCTCCTTCCCGCCTTCGGCGGTGGCATGAACGCCGTCGAGGAGGCGCTCGCCGCGGGGGTCAAGGTGAGCGGCGCCACCGTGCATCTGCTCGAGCCGGGCGCCACGGACGCCGGACCGATCGTCCTCCAGGAAGCGGTGCCGGTGCTCGACGACGACGATGAGCAGACTCTCCTGACGCGCATCCATGAGGCGGAGTGGCGCATCCTGCCTGCTGCCGTGACGCTGTGGTGCGAGGGCCGGCTGCAGCGCCAGGGCAGGCGGATCCGCGTGCTGCCCTCGCGAGTCGCGGCGGCGCAGACCGCCGAGCTTCAGGAGGAACCCAGGTGACGTTGCGTGCCCTGCTCGGACCGTACGACAAGACGGGGCTTGCCGAGCTCGCCGGCGGGCTGCGCGACCTGGGCGTGGAGCTGATCGCCACCGACGGCACCCGTCAGTTCCTGGAGGAGCGCGGTATCCACGCGACCGCTGTGGCGGAGCTCACCGGCCATCCCGAGATGCTCGGGGGACGGGTCAAGACGCTGCACCCGGCCATCCACGCCGGGATCCTGGCGCGCCGCGACGTCGACGCCCACATGCGTCAGCTGGCGGAGCACGGCTACCGGACCATCGACATCGTGGTCGTCGGCCTCTACCCGTTTCGCGAGGCGGTGGCCGCCGGAGCCTCGCGAGCCGACGTCATCGAGAAGATCGACATCGGCGGCTCGTCGATGATCCGCGGCGCCGCCAAGAACGCCGACAGCGTGGCCGTGGTGGTTTCGCCGGCGCAGTACGACGAGCTGCTCACCGACCTGCGGGCCCACGGCCGCGCGTTGGAGTCGTTGCGCCGTCGCCTGGCCGCCCAGGCCTTCGCCCATACCGCCGCTTACGACACCGCCGTGGCCGGCTACCTCGCCGCCGAGCAGGCCGCCGTCACTCGCGACGCCGCCTCGGACGTTGCAGCCATGCCTGACGAATACACGGTGGGAGGATCACGGCTCGAGGGGCTGCGCTATGGCGAGAACCCCCATCAGCGTGGCGCCCTCTACGCCGTCCCCGGCGCTCCCGGCGGCCTGGCCCACGCCCGCCGCGTCCAGGGCCCGCCGCTCAGCTTCACCAACTGGCTCGACGTCGATGCCGCCAAGCGCATCGTCGCGGATTTCACCGAGCCGGCGGCGACCATCATCAAGCACACCAACCCCTGCGGCTTCGCTGTCGGCGAGGACATCGCGACCGCTTACCGACGCGCCCACGAGTGCGACCCGCGGGCCGCGTTCGGGGGCATCGTGGCCCTCAACCGGCCGATCAGCGCAGCAGCCGCCGAGGCGCTCGCCGCGACCTTTCTGGAAGCGGTGGTGGCGCCGGCGCTCGACGCGGGCGCCGTGGCACGACTGGCGCGCCGGGAGCGCCTCCGCGTGCTGATCGCCGAGCGGCCCTCGTCCGGCGGTCAGTACGACGTGCGCAGCGTCGAAGGAGGCCTGCTGGTACAGACGCCAGACGTCGTGTCCCTGGATCGCGAGCGCATGCGCGTGGCCACACGGCGGGAGCCGACCGGCGCCGAGTGGGCCGAGCTGCTCATCGCATGGCGGCTCTGCCGTCACGTCAAGTCCAACGCCGTCGTCCTCGTCCGTGCCGGGATGGGCGTCGGCGTGGGCGCCGGCCAGATGTCGCGTGTCGAGGCCGCCGAGCTGGCAGTGCGCCGTGCCGGCGACTCCGTCCAGGGGGCCGTGGCCGCCTCGGACGCCTTCTTTCCGTTCCCCGACGGACTGGAGGTGCTGGGGGCCGCCGGCGCGGTGGCGGCGATCCAGCCGGGCGGGAGCAAGGGTGATGACGCGGTCATCGACGCGGCGGATCGCCTGGGGATGGCCATGGTGATGACCGCGGAGCGGCACTTCCGGCATTAGGCTCGAGGAGGTCATGTGACGTCGCGACGCTACGAGTTCGATGTCGACACCGCGGTCGAAGCCCTCGGTGGCAACCGGTTTCGCGCGTTCGTCAGCCCCGGGTACAGCATCGGTCCCTACCCCAACGGCGGCTACATTCTCGCCCTCGCGGTGGCGGCGACGGGCCGCGTGACGTCGCTCCCTGATCCGCTCGCGGTGAGCGCTCACTTCGTGCGTCCCTGTGCGCACGGGCGTGATGTCGAGATCGACGTCGAGATGGTGCGCGAGGGGCGCTCGTACGCCACGCTGGTAGCGCGCCTCCAGCAGAACGGCAGCGAGCGTGTGCGAGTCCTGGCGACATACGGAGATCTGACCGCCGCCACAGGCGAGACCGTGGAACTGGGCGCCCCGCCCGCGCTGCCGCCACCCGAGTCGTGCCTCATCACTGACCTCCTCCCGGTGCCACCCCCGAACGCTCTCGAGCCGACGATCCGCCACCGGTTCGAGGCGCGCTATCACCCGGGAACCCTCGGCTGGAGACGGCCGGAAGGCCGCACCGGTCGTGGCGAGGTGGGTGGCTATCTGCGGTTCGCCGACGGTCGTGAGCCCGACGTGCACGCGCTGGTGCTGATCGCCGACGCCATGCCGCCCGCGGTGTTCGACATGGCGCCCGGTGGCTGGGTGCCCACCCTGGAGTTCACCGTGCACATCCGCGCCCGCCCCAGCCCGGGCTGGCTGCGCCTGTGGTTCAGGACGCGTCACCTCCGTGATGGGCACCTCGAGGAGGACGGCGAGGTCTGGGACAGCGCCGGCCGGCTGGTCGCCCAGTCGCGCCAGCTGGCGCGCCTCAACCGCCCCCAGGCGGCGGAGTGACCCGGCGCGCGGAACGGCCCCACCGCCATCGCCCGCCTGCGCCGGCGCTATGCTCCCCGCGAGCAGCGCGGGCGGAGCAGGGGCGGAGGGTGCGTTGAGCGAAGCGGACGGTGCCGTCGACATCCTGGCGATGCATGCGGCGATGTCTCCGGACAAACCGGCCGTCATCGATCAGGACGGCACCGCCTACTCGTACGCGCAGCTCAACGCCCGCGTCAACCGCTGCGCCAACGCGCTCCTGGAGTTGGGCCTGCGCCGCGGCGAACGCTGCCTGCACATCCATCACAATCGCGTCGAGGCTTTCGAGCTCGGCCACGCGCTGCGCAAGCTGCAGGTGGTGAGCACCCCCATCAACTGGCGGCTGCGCAGCGACGAGATCGCCTACCTCATCGCGGACAGCGCGGCGACGGGGGTGGTCGCCGCCGGCGAGTTCACCCAGGTGTGCGACGAGGCCCGCGCCCGCCTGGAGCCGGACGGTGCCCAGCGCCGCTGGATCGTCTTCGGTGACCGTGGCCGGCCGGACTGGCTGTCGTACGAGGAGCTGCTCGCGGGCAGCGCCGAGACCGAGCCCCCCATCCCGGCGGAGGTGACATGACCCTCCATGATCTACACGGCCGGCACCACCGGCCGGCCGAAGGGGGCGTATCGCTCCGCGGGGATCGACGTCGGCACAATCTTCAGCTGGATCCAGAACCTCAGCCTGCGTACCGAGGATGTGCACCTGCTTGCCGGGCCCGGCTACCACAGTGCGCCGGCGTCGTTCAGCGGGCTCCAGCAGCTGCTCGGCGCCACCACGGTGGTCCTTCATCGCTTCGATGCAGAGCACGCGCTCCAGCTCATCGAGCGCCATGGCGTCACCACCACGTTCATGGCGCCCACGCTCGTGCGCCGCATCCTCGACCTCCCCGAAGCGGTGCGCAGCCGCTACGACGTGAGCACGATGCGCGCTCTGATCGTCGCCGCGGCCCCCTTTCCCGCCGAACTCAAACGGCGCGCCGTCGGGTTTTTCGGAGAGTGCGTCTACGAGTTCTACGGCGCCAGCGAGACCGGCCTGGTCACGCTCATCGGGCCCGACGCGCTGCTGCGCAAACCTGATTCCTGCGGCCGCGTCCTCGAAGGTGTCGACGTGCGCATCCTGGATGATGATGGCAATCCCGTCGCTGCCGAGCAGCCCGGGGAGTTGTGGATACGTTCGGCAGGAATCATCGACGGATACTTCAACGATCCCAAGGCAACCGAGGAGCACCGGCGCGACGGCTTCTTCAGCGTCGGCGACGTCGCTTGGATGGACGGCGAGGGGTACCTCCACATCTGCGATCGCAAGACGGACATGGTGATCAGCGGCGGCGTCAACATCTACCCGGCGGAGGTGGAGGCGGTGATCGCCCAGCATCCCGCGGTCGAGGACGTGGCGGTCATCGGCGTCCCCGACGAAGAGTGGGGGGAGGCGCTGCGCGCGGTCGTCAAGCTCCGTCCGGGAATGAACGCGGGAGCCCAGGAGATCATCGACCTGGTGGGCTTACGACTGGCGGCGTTCAAGCGCCCGCGCGCGGTCGACTTCGTCGACGACTTCCCGCGCGACCCCGCCGGCAAGCTGCTCAAGCGGCTCATCCGGGACCGCTACTGGGCGCACGCGGGGCGCCGCATCTGACGGCCGTGCCGGAGCCGCGCGCCAGCCGCCCCCACATGCCCGGCTACGGCATCCTCGGCCCCGAGAGGGGAGCGGCCTTCTGCCCTGGTCGTGGGCCGTGGAACGGCTGAGCAGCTCGACGACGTACTGGCTTTCCACCGTGTGGCCCGATGGGCGCCCGCATGCCATGCCGGTCTGGGGCGTCTGGGACGCGGACCACCTCTGGTTCAGCAGCAGCGTGGGCTCCCGAAAGATCCGCAACCTGCGCGCCGACCCGCGCTGCGTGGCGACCACGGAGAACCCCGCCGAGCCGGTGGTGCTCGAGGGGATCGCCGAGATCGTC
>DATDHG010000074.1:0-4332 GCA_036521675.1 Candidatus Dormiibacterota bacterium | reverse complement strand
GCACCACGGCCAGCGCGTGGTGGCTGGCCAGCGGCTGATGCAGGCGGCGGGGGACATCTTCCTGGGCTGGCAACGCATCAAGGGGAGCGACGGCGTCCCTCGCGACTACTACGTGCGCCAGCTCCACGACTGGAAGGGCGGGTTCGACGTGGAGAACCTGCGGGTGCCGGGCTTGACGCTCTACGCCCGTATCTGCGGCGCGACGCTCGCCCGTGCCCACGCCCGATGGGGCGACCGGATCGCGATTGCGGCGTACCTTGGCAAGGGCGAGGCCTTCGACCGCGCGATCGCGGACTTCGCCGTCACGTACGCTGACCAGAACGAGCGTGACTACCAGGCTTTCGTCGAGGCGGTGAACAGCGGGCGGCTCACCGCGCGGAGCGGCCTGTAGCCGTCAGCGGTCGGAGCGGGCCGCCCGGCGATCGCCCGGCGCACCGCGCACTTCACCAGGACGCGGTGGACGGGTGCTTGCCCGAGCAGGTACACCAGCCTCGGGAGTCGAGGCGCGTACCCCACGAGCCGCGCCTCAACGATGTGCCGACCGAGGTCGGGATGGCAGGCGACGACGAGCTCTCCGCCGGGTTCCGCCGCCAGCCCTCCGCCACCGATCGCGCGAATGATGGTCGCCGCATCGCCGTCGAGCTTCCTTGCCGGGCCGAGCCGGACCACCAGCCAGGGCCCGAACCGGAGCTCGTCTCCCCTCCAGCGCAGAACATGGAGCAGCGCCTTCGGCGTTATCGCGTGAAGGTTCGCGTCGACGCGTTCGACGAGGCAAAGGTCGCACCGAGCCGCGGGAGACAGCTCGAAGCGCTGCGTGAGGCTGTACCGTCGTCGGTCCCACTGCTGCTCGACGCTGACGTGGACGACCCGGCCGCGCCCGGCCAGGGCGCGCCGTATCGCCTCGTCGAAGCCGCACGGTCGCACACCGACCTCGGCGCAGAGGTCGAGGCCGTCAGCGATGGCGTCGTGACGCAGGCTCTGCACCAGCGCCCTGGCCACCGGAAGGGACACGGAGGTGACGAAGCGCAGCCAGTGGGCTGAGAGCCCGGGAGTCAGGACAGGCACGTCGAGGACGCGAGGGCGGCGGAGACCCAGTTCGGCGGCAAGGCGCTCGAGCATCTCGCGGTAGCTCATGACGTCCGGCCCCGCGAGGTCGACCTCGCGGTCGCCGGCGACCTCGACGGCACCGACCAGGGCGGCCGTGACGTCCGAGATCTCGATTGGCTGACACCGGTTGCGTACCCAACGTGGCGTGACCATCGCCGGGAGCCGCCGGACCAGGTCGTTCATGATCTCGAACGACGCGCTGCCCGGCCCGAGGATGATCCCGGCGCGGACGTGGAGCGCGTCGCACTCGCGTCGCAGGATCTCGCCCACCTCGCGGCGGCTGCCGAGATGCTCGCTGAGCGTCGCTTCGCGCGGATGGAGCCCGCCGAGGTAGACCACGTGCCGCACCCCGGCGGCGCGCGCCCCCGCGGCGAACCGGTGCGCATAGGCTCGGTCGCGGCCGGCGAAACCGGCGCCTCCCTCCATGGCATGGACGAGGTAGAAGGCGGTGTCGACCCCATCGAGCGCCGAGTCGAGGGGTGCAGGGTCGTCCAGGTCGAAGCGGCGGTCCTCGACCCCGTCCATGGGCTCGAGCTCGGCGGGGCGCCGGGCGAGACGCCGGACGGCGTACCCCGCGCGAAGCAGGTCGGGAACGAGGGCCCGCCCCACGAACCCGCCTGCGCCCACGACCGCGACCAGTGGGCCGGTCATTCTTCGTGCTGCGCAGCCGGCACGGCCGACGGACGAGGGACGTAGGGGACTCCCGCCCGCCGCAGTCGCAGCGCCTGCGCGTAGATCCCGGCGGAGACGCGGTGGGTCATCAAGGGGTGGCGCAGCAGCATGAGGAGCAGCCCGCCTGCGCTGAAGCGGCGTCGCCGCAGCGCCATCGCCGCCGAGAACACCACTGTTTCACCCTGCCGCACGGTGATGGCGATGGCGCAGCGCTCACCGGGTGGCGAGAGCCGGATGTCGTAGACGAGGTCCATGGGCAGGAAGGGTGAGACGTGCATTCGCTTGTCGACCGTGAACGTGCGGGTGCCGCCGCCGCCGGCGTCCAGAACATAGTGATGGCGCTCGCCCCAGGGGGTGCTGGTCACCTCCAGCACCGCGGCCGCGAGCGTCTGGCCGTCGGGCCCGTAGCAGAAGTACAGCGCCATCGGGTTGAACAGCCAGCCCCAGGTGCGCGCGTGGGCGAGAAGCCGGACCGGTCCGAGGGGGCGCACGCCCGTCTGCTCCTCGACGATGTCCCGCGCCTGCTGTGCGAGCGGGCGCGGATCGGGTGGGCCATGGCGGTGGTCGCCGCCGTAGTCCTCGCGGCGGTGCCGGACCAGCGCGGCGCGCCGCGACGACCACAGCGGCCACAACCGGGGCAGCTGGTCCAGCCGTTCGACGTCAAGCAGTGGCATCCAGACGCGCCGGCGGAAGTCGTGCACCAGCGGAGCGCGCCTGCGGTGGACCAGGCTCCCCTCATAGAGCTCAGCCGGCGGACCCAGGGCCGCCACGCCACTCACAGCGACCGGCCGAAGTGGCGCATCGCCACCAGCGCGCTCTGCACCCCGTCCTCGTGGAAGCCCCAGCCCCAGTAGGCGCCGCAGTAGTAGGTGTTGAGGGTCCCGTTGAGCCGGTCGTGACAGCGCTGCGCGCGCGTGGCCGTCTCGTCGAAGACGGGGTGCTCGTAGTCGAACGATGCGATGACGGTGGCCGGGTCGATCGCGCCGTCCCGGTTCAGCGTGGTGCACAGCGGCTGGGCGGACGCGATCGACTGCAGCCGGTTGGCGTTGTAGGTCAGCGCTGCCTGGTGCGGCTCCTCGCCACCGTGGTGGGCGAGGTGGATGTAGTTCCAGCCTGCCCAGGCGCGCCGGCTGCGCGGCAGAGCGCTGCGGTCGGTGTGGAGCGTGGCCCGGTTGGGCTGGTAGCAGATGGCGCCGAGGACCTGCTCTTCCGCGGGGGTCGGCCGGGCCAGCAGGCGAAGGCTCTGGTCAGAGTGCGTGGCCAGCACGACGCGGTCGAAGCGCTCGCCCCCGTTCGCGTCGGTGTAGACGGTGACGCCGGCGTCGTCGCGCTCGATGCGGCGCACCGGGGAGCCCAGCCGGATGCGGCCGGCAAACGGCGCGACCAGGCGCTCGACGTATCGTGCCGCTCCGCCGCTGATGCTGCGCCACCGCGGCCGCTCCGCGGGCGATGTCAGTCCGTGGCGGTCGAAGAACCGTGCCAGCGCAGCCATCGGGAAGCAGGAGAACCGCGCCGGGTCGGCGGACCAGATCGAGGCGCCGAGGGGGACGATGTAGTGCTCGACGAAGCTGCGGGAGTAGCCGCCCTCGTCGAGGAAGTCCGCCAGCGTGGTGGTGAGGTCCTCGGACTCGATCAGTCGCCGGGCGCCGCGGTTGAAACGGGGGATGTCGGCCAGCAGCCTCAGGAAGGAGGGGCGGGCCAGGTTGCGCCGCTGCGCGAACAGCGTGTTGGCGTTGGTGGTGCGGTACTCCAGGCCGGTCTCCGCGCAGGAGACGCTGAAACTCATGTCGCTCGGCTGCGTCTGCACGCCCAGCTGGGCGAGCAGCTTGGTGAACGCCGGATAGGTGCGTTCGTTGTAGACGATGAAGCCGGTGTCGACGGCGTGGACGCCGTCCTCCAGCTCCACGCTGACGGTGTTGACATGGCCGCCCACGCGGTCGTCGGCCTCGTACATCGTGATCTGATGCTCAGGGTGGAGGAGGTGGGCGCTGACCAGGCCCGAGACGCCGCTCCCGACGATGGCAACGCGCATGCCCTCTGAACTCTCCTGGAACCCTGGTAGGTGACACCGGACATTATTTAGTACTAAAATGCTCGGTGTCAAGTCACCGATCGAATGGAGGCCCTCACATGCCCCGCTACCGAGCTCGCATCCCCTCCCCGTGGGATCCCGATCGGGCCTTCGCCTATATGGCCGACTTCAGCAACGCCGCCGAATGGGACCCCGGTGTGGTGCGCGCCTCGACCGTGACCGGGGACGGGCTCGAGCCCGGTGCCGCCTTCGACCTCGTGGTTGCGACTGCGGGTCGCGAAATGCGGTTGCGGTACGTGGTTACGCAGCGTGAGCCGCGGCGGATCACCCTGCGGGCGCTGACGCGGCTGATCGACTCCGAGGACACTATCACCGTCACCCCGGATGCGGGCGGGTCCGTCGTTGAATACGACGCCCGGCTCACCTTGCGCGGCCCGGCGCGGTTGCTCAACCCGCTGCTGGGTCCGATGTTCAATCGCACGGGCAGGCGGGCTCACGACTCGCTGGCCCGCCGGCTCGCG
>DATDHG010000073.1:0-5550 GCA_036521675.1 Candidatus Dormiibacterota bacterium | reverse complement strand
CGACGTCGAAGCCGCGGCCGTCGTCGGTGACGGTGGCGGTGATCCGCCGCGGGCTCAGGGAGAGGGTCACGTCGATGGCCGCGGCCAGGGCGTGCCGGCGCGCGTTGGTGCACGCCTCCTGGACGATGCGGAAGAAGGCCGCCTCCTGATCGCGGTCGATGCGGCGCTCCGCTCCCAGCACCTGGAAATGACAGGGGATGTCCCAGCGTTCCGCGAAATCGGCGAGGAACTTGCGCAGCGTGGGGACCAGCCCCAGGTCGTCGAGGGTCATCGGGCGCAGGTCGAAGATGAGCCGCCGGGTCTCCTCGAGGGCGATGCGCACGATCGCCTTGAACTCGGTCAGCTCCGCGCGGACCAGGCCAGGGTCGTGGTCGAGCAGCCGCTCGACGATCTCCGCCTTGAGGACCAGGTTGGCCAGAAGTTGCGCGGGCCCATCGTGCATGTCGCGGGCGATGCGCAGCCGTTCGTCCTCGATGACCTGGAAGAGGTGAGCGGGCGGGTGCAGGCCACCCTCCGTCTCGGGCTTGGGCGCGGCCAGGGCCGGGGCGGCGGAGAGCAGGGTGGCGCGGGCCCGCTCGGCGTCGGCGAGGGCCTGGGCCGCCACATCGGCCACCGCGTCGGCGGCCTGGAGGCGCACGCGCAGCTGCTCGGCGGCGGCGGTGACCCGACGGTGGTGGTCGGAGCCGAGCGGCGAGGAGTCGAGCCCGCCCTCGGCCTGGGCGAGCTGCTGGGCCAGGGTGGTGCGCTCGACGCTCAGGGTGGCGAGCGTGTCCCGGTGCAGGACGATGGCGGCGTCGAGCTCGCTCACACCGCGCAGGAGGGCCTCCTCGAGGGAGGCGTTGCGCTCGTCGGCGGGATGGTCGACCAGCTCGGCTGCGACGGCCAGAGAGCTCATCACCGTTCGACCATACCCGCGCCGGTCGGGCGCCGTCCCGCGCTGCCGGTCGAAGTCGGGTGACGGTCTGATCATGCCTCCGCCGGCATTTGCGCACCGTCACGCGACCACCCGCCCAGGCCGCGGGGCTGCCAGAATCCGAGATGGCGGCTGCCTTCAACCAACGCGCAGCCCAGGAGACACGAGCATGGCAACGGTCCTGGCGACGAGCCTCTCAGAGCTCGAGCAGATCCTCGGTGAGGACGCCGCGTTGCTCCTCGCACACCGCGCGGCGGCGATCCCCAAGGAGACTTTGCACCTCCCGGGTCCCGACTTCGTCGAGCGCGTCTGGAAGGACAGTGATCGCAGCCCGCGCGTGCTGCGCAGCCTGCAGACCCTCTTCGACCACGGGCGTCTGGGATCGACCGGCTATCTGTCCATCCTGCCCGTCGACCAGGGTATCGAGCACTCCGCCGGGGCCTCCTTCGCGCCCAATCCGCTCTATTTCGACGGCGAGAACCTCGTCAAGCTGGCCATCGAGGGCGGCTGCAATGCGGTGGCCTCGACGTTCGGGGTGCTCGGCTCGGTGTCGCGGCGCTACGCACACCGCATCCCGTTCATCGTCAAGCTCAACCACAACGAGTTCCTCACGTATCCCAGCCAGTACGACCAGGTGCTCTTCGGGTCGGTTCAGGAGGCCTGGAACCTGGGTGCGGTCGCAGTGGGAGCCACGATCTACTTCGGCAGCGAGCACGCCACGCGCCAGCTCGTCGAGGTTTCCGAGGCCTTCCAGGAGGCCCATGAGCTGGGACTGGCCACTGTGCTGTGGTGCTACCTGCGCAACAGCGCCTTCAACAAGGACGGCGTTGACTACCACCTGGCCGCCGACCTCACCGGGCAGGCCAACCACCTCGGCGTGACCATCGAGGCGGACATCATCAAGCAGAAGCTGCCGGAGACCAACGGTGGATACACCGCGCTGAAGTTCGGCAAGACCAGCTCGCTGGTCTACGAGAAGCTCACCACCGACAACCCCATCGACCTCTGCCGCTACCAGGTCCTCAACTGTTATGCGGGCCGCAGCGGGCTGATCAACAGCGGGGGGGCGTCGTCCGGCGAGAGCGACCTGCGTGAGGCGGTCCGCACGGCGGTCATCAACAAGCGGGCCGGCGGTTGCGGCTTGATCAGCGGACGCAAGGCGTTCCAGCGCCCCATGGACGACGGCATCGCCCTCCTCAACGCGGTCCAGGACGTGTACCTCGCCCCCGAGGTGACGATCGCGTAGCGGCCGAGCCCGCTGGGCGCAGTCGCAGCGGACGGCCTGCGGCTATTGCCCCAGGGAGGCGCCACCGCTCGTCTGCGAGCTGTCGACGGCCGGCCGGTCGATGGTCCCCGCGTCGACCAGGGCGCGGTGGGACAGGCTCATGCCCAGCGCGGTGACGGCGATCAGCCCCACCCAGGCGGCGGCGATGAAGGCGCGGGTGCGCGGTGGCACGACGTGGGTGTAGGGATTGGTGTGGCGCACCTTGAAGCGCTGCCACGTGGTGATGCATCCGAGAATGAAGATCAGCACCACGAAGGGGTTGACGCCAACCCCGGCAACAACGGTGAGCAGGACCAGCCCGCCCATGATCGCCACCCCGGCGACGTTGAGCCAGATGCTGACCGCGCCGGCGACGCGGCCGCCGTCGAACGGCTGCATGGGCGTGAGGTTGAACAGGTTGAGGAAGAACCCCCAGTAGGCCAGGGCCACCAACAGGGCGTGCGTGTTCCCGGTGGTCTGCGTGGCCGCCGCGGCCACGGCGAGCGCGCCGGCGGTGCCCAGCAGCGGCCCACCGATGGCGATGACGGCGTCCTGGCGGGCGTCCTTCAGCGGCGCCTTGAGGGTGATGAGGGCGCCGAAGGGTCCTAGGAAAAAGGGCAGCGACGCCGGCACTCGCTCGATCCGCGCGGCGATCACGTGGCCCAGCTCGTGGACCAGGATCAGCGCCACCAGTCCGGCTCCGTACGTCCATCCGAAGAGGCGGCCGAAGATGGCGACCGAGACCAGCATGGAGATGACCATGGGGCCGAATTTGCCGACCTTGAGGAGCAGCAGGCCGTACTTGAAGAAGGCCGCGACGGCAGCGAGCACAGCCCCGCCGGCGCGCTGCAGTGGCCCTCGCCGCGACGGCGCGGCCGGGGGGGCCGAGGGTGGCGGCGGCCACGGCGCGGGCGTCCAGGGGGCGGGCGCGGTCGCCGCCGGCGGCAAGCCGTTGCTCGTCGGGACGGGCGGCGGCATCCAGGCGGGCGGCGACCACGCGGGAGACGCCGCCGCAACCGGTTGCGGAGTGGCCGCGGGCAGCCCGGCCCCTGCGGGAAGGGCGCTGCCGGTGGCGCGGCGGGGGGCGGTGGTATCGGTCATGGGCTCCACGAAAACGGCGGACCCTCGCATCATGCCCGTCGCGAGGCCACGCTACGCGCCTGCGCGTTCACCGGACATAAGGCCGTGACCGTCCCGCGAGTTCCCCGGGTGCCGCCTGCCAGAATCGGACGGTGAGCGCCATCGAGCAGTTCTCTGCTCCCACCAGGGCATGGTTCAGCGCCACGTTCCCGGCGCCGACCGCCGTCCAGGAGCGGGGCTGGGAGGCCGTGGCCGGCGGCCGCCATACGCTGATGTGCGCCCCCACCGGTAGCGGCAAGACCCTGGCCGCGTTCCTCTGGTCGATCGACCGCCTGCTACAGGAGCCCGTGCCCGCCGCCGCGGAGCGCTGCCGGGTGCTCTACGTGTCGCCGCTCAAGGCGCTGACCGTCGACGTGGAGCGCAACCTGCGTGCGCCCCTGCGCGGCATCGCGCTGGCCGCCGAGCGGGCCGGGATCGCCGTTCCCGAGCTGCACGTGGCGGTGCGCACCGGCGACACCCCGGCCTCCGCCCGTCGCGACATGGAGCGGCACCCGCCCGACCTGCTCATCACCACCCCCGAATCGCTCTTCCTGCTGCTCACCAGCCGGGCCCGGGCGATGCTCGAGACCGTGCGCTGGGTGATCGTGGACGAGATCCACAGCATCGCCGCCACCAAGCGCGGCGCCCACTTCGCGCTCAGCCTCGAGCGGCTCGTGGCGCGCACGCGCGGCGAGCCCCAGCGCATCGGGCTGAGCGCCACCCAGCGCCCCCTGGAGGAAATCGGCCGCTTCCTCGGCGGGGCCGGCCGCGAGGTGAGCCTGGTGGAGACAGGCGGCGGCGTGGACGGCGCCGCCAAGCTCTTCGACCTGCGTGTCGAGGTCCCGGTCGAGGATCTGGGTGACCTCGAGCGGGACGCCGACCGGCGCGAGCTTGCCGCGGACGCGCCCCGGCGGAGCATCTGGCCCGCGCTCCATCCCCGCCTGCTCGAGCTGATCGGGGCCCACCGCAGCACCATCGTGTTCGCCAACTCGCGACGCCTCGCCGAGCGGCTCACCGCCCAGCTCAACGAGCTCGCCGGCACCGAGCTGGCGCGGGCGCACCACGGCAGCATCGCCCGCGAGCTTCGCGTCGAGGTCGAGGACGGGCTCAAGAGCGGCCGGCTCCCCGCCATCGTGGCCACCAGCAGCCTCGAGCTGGGCATCGACATGGGGGCGGTCGACCTGGTCATCCAGGTGGAAGCGCCCACCAGCGTGGCCAGCGGCATCCAGCGCATCGGGCGCGCCGGGCACCACGTCGGCGAGCCCAGCACCGGCGTGGTCTTCCCCAAGTTCCGCGGCGACCTGCTGGAGTGCGCGGTGGTGGTAGCGCGCATGCTTAGCGGCGACATCGAGACCACCCGGGTGCTGCGCTGCCCGCTCGACGTGCTCGCCCAGCAGGTGGTGGCGATGGCCGCCATGGACGAGTGGCAGGTGGACGAGCTGGCCGCCCTGGTGCGCCGTGCCCACCCCTTCTCCACCCTGGGCGACCGCTCGCTCACCAGCGTGCTCGAGATGCTGAGCGGGGCCTACCCGTCCGACGAGTTCGCCGAGCTGCGCCCCCGCGTGGTGTGGGACCGGGCCGCGGGGACGCTGCGCGGGCGCAGCGGCGCCCAACGCCTGGCAGTGACCAGCGGCGGCACGATCCCCGATCGCGGCCTCTACGGGGTGCGGCTCCTCGACGACGCCGGGCCCGCCGCCGGGGGACTGGGGAGGCGGGTCGGCGAGCTCGACGAGGAGATGGTCTACGAGCTTCGGCCCGGCGACACCTTCGTGCTCGGGGCCACCACGTGGCGCGCGCTGGAGATCACCGCCTCGGACGTGCTGGTGGCGCCCGCGCCGGGCGAGCCGGGGCGCATGTCCTTCTGGCACGGCGACGCCCTGGGGCGACCCATCGAGGTCGGTCGCGCGCTGGGCGAGCTGCTCGCCGAGCTCGACGGGCTGCCCGACGCGGCCGCCGAACAACGCCTGCGCGAGCGCAGCCGCCTCGACACCGGCGCCGCCCGCAACCTCGTCGCCTACGTGCGCGAGCAGCGGGCGGCCACGGGTGCGCTTCCCGACCACCAGACCGTGGTCGTCGAGCGCTTCCGTGACCAGCTCGGCGACTGGCGGCTCTGTGTGCTCACCCCCTGGGGCGCTCGGGTCCACGCCCCCTGGGCGCTGGCCGTGGCGGCTCGCCTTCAGAAGCGGCTGGGCGTCGACGTGCAGCGCATCCACACCGACGACGGTTTCGCCGTCCGCCTGCCTGATGCGGCCGA
>DATDHG010000072.1:0-7603 GCA_036521675.1 Candidatus Dormiibacterota bacterium | reverse complement strand
CTGGGGACGTGTGACCGGGCTCCGGCTGCCGTCGGGGAGCAGGCGGCCGGCGGTTGACCCCGCCGGCCGCGGGCGCTCGGACGGCGGCCGCCCTGGCTCCTCGGGGTAGCCGCCCGGCCGGCACCATGGGATATCTCGAGGTCGCACAACTGCGGTGTGTTCTGCCGGACAACCGCGTGCTCTTCGACGACGTGTCGTTCCGCGTCGGCAGGGGCTCGAAGACCGCGCTCATCGGCGCCAACGGCACCGGCAAGACGACGATCATGCGGCTCGTCGCGGGCGACCTCGAGCCTGACGGGGGCACGATCACCTCTGCCGGCGGCGTCGCCGTGATGCCGCAGTTCATCGGCTCGGTGCGCGACAGGTCGACGGTGCGTGACCTGCTCCTCCGCGTCGCCCCGCGCGCGGTGCGCGGCGCGGGGCACACGCTTGCCGTGGCGGAGGCGTCGCTCGAGCGGGATCCCGACTACGGAGCCGCCGCCACCGTCTACGCACAGGCCGTGGCCGACTGGGCCGAACTCGGCGGCTACGACCTGGAGACGCTGTGGAGCATCGCGACGACCGTCGCGCTCGGGCAAGCGTTCGACATCGCGGGTACGCGCCCAGTCGTCGAGCTGAGCGGCGGTGAGCAGAAGCGACTGTACCTGGAAGCGCTGCTCCACGGGCACGAAGAGGCCCTCCTCCTCGACGAGCCGGACAACTACCTGGACGTTCCCGCCAAGCGCTGGCTCGAGCGTGAGCTGCGCGCGACGCCGAAAACAGTCCTTTTCGTCACGCACGACCGTGAGCTGCTGGCCGGCAGCGCCGAACGCTGCGTCACCATCGAGGGACGCGGGACCTGGGTGCACGGCGGCGGGTTTGCCACCTACAGCGCAGCGCGCCGGGCGCGCATCGAACGCCTCGACGAGCTCCACCGTCGCTGGGAGGAGGGGCATCAGCATCTCATCACGCTGGTGCGCACCCTCCAGCAGCAGGCGGCCCGCAGCCCGGCGATGGCGTCGCGCTATGCCGCTGTGCAGACGCGGCTGAGAAAGTACGAGGAGACGGGTCCTCCGGCTGAACGGCCCGAGGAGCAGGACATCCGCGTGCGGCTGCGCGGCGGCCGCACCGGCATCAAGGTCGCGATATGCGAGGGGCTCGAACTCACTGGGCTGGTCAGGCCGTTCGACCTCGAGGTGTACTTCGGCGAGCGCGTCGCCGTGCTCGGCGCCAACGGCTCGGGCAAGTCGCACTTCCTAAGGCTCCTCGCCGGCGAGTCGGTGACGCACAGCGGAAGCTGGCGGCTCGGCGCGCGCGTCGTGCCGGGATTCTTCGCCCAGAAGCACGAGCGTGCAGACCTCGCCGGACGGACGCCGCTCGAGGTGCTGTGGGATTACCGGCTCGACCGCGGTCGGGCGATCGGAGCGCTGCGGCGCTACGAGCTCGAGCAACAGGCCGACCAGCCCTTCGAGGCGCTGAGCGGCGGCCAGCAGGCCCGGCTGCAGATCCTGCTCCTCGAGTTGGGGGGCGCAACGCTGCTCGTGCTCGACGAGCCCACCGACAAACCTCGACATCGAGAGCGCCGAAGCGCTGGAAGCGGGGCTGGCGGCCTACACCGGCACAGTCATGGCCGTCACCCACGACCGCTGGTTCGCGCGCTCCTTCGACCGGTTCGTGGTCTTCACCGCCGGAGGCGACGTGCGCGAGCATGCGGCGCCGGTGTGGGAGGAGAGGCGCCCGCCCCCCGCGAAGCGGCCTGGTCGTACTGGCTAACGGAGCCGCGGCGCGGCTCTCATCCTGTCAAGGTGAGACTGCCGTGCCCCGAGCGCAGCGGAAAAGAAGCGCGTCACGCGGAGGCGCCGAGTTCCTTCTCGTGACGGTCCATCGCCGAGTCGTGGATGACGAATCGACCCTTGCCCTCGCCTTTGGCGCGATACATGGCGACGTCGGCCCGGCGGACCAGCTCCTCGCGTGACGCTTCCCCGGCGCGCGTCGCGGCGACGCCGATGCTGGCCTTGACCGTGACGCTGCGGGGCCCGATCTCGGCATCCGAGTAACACAGCGCGACCACGACGCGGGCGGCGATCTCTTCGGCCGTCGCCGGGCTCTCGATGCCGTCGAGCAGGACGGCGAACTCGTCACCGCCCAGCCGTGCCGGCGTGTCGTTCGCCCGCACGCAGGCGCGCAGTCGCTGCGCCACGCTGACGAGCACCCGGTCACCGGCCCCGTGGCCGAGGCTGTCGTTCACATCCTTGAAGTCGTCGAGGTCGATGACCATGACGGCCAGCCAGTGACCCAGAGCCACCGCACCGGCGGGCCTCTCGAGAGCCGAGTCGACGCGGCCCAGGAAGAGCGCGCGGTTGGGGAGGCCGGTCAGCGGGTCGTGGAACGCGCGGTGCCGCATCTCCGCGGCGGTTGCGCCCAGGTCGCGAACGAGGGCGTGGTTGTCCAGGACGGTGAGCGCCTGGCGTGCCGCCACGAGGCCCACCAGCGCGACCGTCATCCAGAAGAGCAGCGGTTCCAGGCTGCCGGTGAGGATGACGCCCCGCCCGCCGGCGACCAGGGCGGCGGCCATGGGGAGATAGGGCAGGAACACACGCCAGCGCGGCGGAACCTCATGGTGATCCGTCAGGCGCACCGGGCGCTGGGCGGCGCGGAAGGCGCCCAGGGCGAGCAGCAGGTACCCGGCGAACCAGCCGGTGTCGAGGAAGTTGCCGGAGCCGTAGGTGCCGTTGGCTGTGAGGTAGGCGAAGCTGCTGTCGGCGATCGCACTGCAGCCCAGCCCGGCCACGAGCAGGCCGATGGGAACGCGGTTGCCTCGCGGCAGCCGCATGACGAGGGCCAGCAGCACAGTGGCCACCACCACGTCCCCGGCCGGGTAGGCGATGCTCAGGACCTGGGCGAAGGTGCTGTCCCCGCCCGCCTGGTACACGGCGCGCAGCACGGTCGCCCAGCTCAACACCAGCAGTCCGCTGGCGATGATCAACCCGTCCAGGAGGCTTGCGAATCGAGCCGCCTGGCGCCGCGGCACCCCGGGAAAGAGCAGGGCGGCGGCGGCGGCAAGCGGCACGGCGCCGAGGAACCCGGCGTCGGCGAGGGACGGGAAGGGCACCTGCTGGCCCAGGCGCAGCTCGTACCAGCTCCACACCGCCTCGCCCGCCCCCCAGGTGAAGGCAGACGCGGCCATGAGCGCCCACGCGGCTCGTCCGCGCCCCGCATGGCGCAGGGCAGCGACGGCGCAGGCGGCGGCGCCGATCCAGGCGGCCACCATCTCGCCGAGGTCGTCGAACCACAGGGTGGCCTTGGCGCCCCCCAGGGAGACCAGCGTCCAGTACAGGAAGGCGCAGACGAGCACCGCCGTCGTGAGGCACGCGGCGACGAAGAGCTTGGTGGAGCGGGGCGTTGCCGACCCCCCGAGGTTGTCTATGTCCGAAGTCTCCGCCAGGCCCAGGGCGTGCATCTCGCGGATTGGTCACCGGCGGGAAACCCCGGCATGACGATCCGCGCCACCAACCCGGTGGGTCGGCACGGCCAGGACCGGGCGGGGAGGCCTCAGCCTGCCGAGAGTGCTCCCCTCGCGGCGATGGCGAAGTCAGCGGCTCTGCTCAGGTCCGCCGAACCGATCTGGGTGACGACGCCGGTGATGCCGTCCGCATTCCACGAACAGACGGCGCCGCCGACCGGGCCGGTGGTGCGCCAGCAGGTGAACGTCGCTCCGGCGCGGTTTGTCGTCGTTTTCGTGGCTGGATCGAGCGCCTGGTCGCCCACGACCTGCGGAGCGATGGCGTCGACGATCGCCGCCCGGCCGCCCAGCACGCTGCCCGCCGAGACGGCGACGAGGACGTAGCGAACGTCTCCTGACCCGTAGACGCCGCTGGCGATGGAGACCAGTGACTGGCCGGCGACCGATGCGGTGGTCGGCGCAGACGCGTCACCGACCCGGGGGAGGCCGCTGATCGAGGCAGGAGCGTTGAGGGCGCGGGCGGGAGTCGTGAGGTGGGAGATGGCCCTCCCGACGCCGACCGTGCCCAGCAGCCCGAGGGCGGCGATCCCCGCGGCGCAGCCCACCACGACCCATATGGAGAGCCGCCGGCGGGTCGCGGACGGAGCGCCGGGCCGGGAGGCGCCGCATCGCCAGCAGGACGCACGCTCGTTGTTCGAGCCGCAGTGCCGGCACTGCCACATGGCAGGGATTCCCCACGGCGCGCTCCCCATAACGGTGCTGGCGCCGGGTGCAGCCACCGCAGGCTCGACTGTAGGTGTCGACGAGATCGCCAACGCTGCCGTCACCGGTTCTTGAACGTCCAATCAGAGGGTTGTTGCCGAAGGACGTGAAATCAGGAACGGCGCCATCGACCGGCGTGATCTCGTCGCGGCGCCTGTGGCATCCTCGCGGCACCCGGCGGCGTGGTGCCGCCATGCTTGCGATGGACGCGTCCGCAGTATCGGTGAAGGAGGTTGCCGAGTGGTCGTTCAACTCGAGGCGAGGCCGCAGCCGCTGAGCCTCGCCCCGGAGCGCACCGCGGTCCTCGTTGTCGACATGCAGAACGCTTTCGCCTCGCCCGGGGGGATGCTCCACGTTTCGGGTGTGGACGTGAGCCCAGCTCGCGTCGCAGTGATCAATGCGCATCGGGTGTGTCAGGCGGCCCGCGCGGTGGGGGTTCCCGTCATCTATGTCGTGATGGGCTACTCACCTGACCTGGCGGATGCCGGCGGCCGCGAGTCTCCCAATCCCCAGAAGGAGCTGTCGCTGCTGCTCCTTCGCGATCGTCCGGAGCTTCCCGGGCCTCTCCTGGTCGCGGGCAGCTGGGATTTCGCCATCGTCGCTGAAATGACGCCTCAGCCTGGGGAGCTCGTCATCGTCAAAACCAGGTACAGCGGGTTCGTTGGAACCGACCTGGACGTGGAGCTGCGCACGCGTGGAGTCCGCACCCTTCTCGTCGTCGGCATCACCACCAACGTCTGCGTCGAATCGACCATCCGAGACGCCTACTTTCACGAGTACTGGCCTGTGCTCGTCGATGACGCCACGATGGCCGCTGGACCGCCGGGAATCCACGAGGCCACGCGGTTCAATGTCGAGACCTTCTTCGGTTGGGTGGCCACGACCGAGGCGGTCGTCAGCGCGCTGCAGCATTGCCCGCCCCGCCACGGCGCCTCGGACACGGCCGCCGCCGGCGGCCAGGATAGTGCGATGATCGTTGGCACATGTTGACCACTGCGTACGACGTCATCATCCTGGGGTCAGGTCAGGCCGCCGGCCCCCTGGCCACCACGCTGGCCCGAGCCGGACGCCGCACCACCCTGGTCGAGTCCGTGCATGTGGGCGGTACATGCATCAATGAAGGATGCACGCCGACCAAGACCATGGTGGCGAGCGCACGCGTCGCCCACCTGGCGCGGCGCGCCGCCGACTATGGGGTGCGCACCGGGCCGGTCGACGTCGACATGACCGTCGTGCGCCAGCGCAAGCGCGCCATCGTCGAGAGCTTCAGGGGAGGAAGCACCCGGGCCATCACCGCGGGCGGGGCCGACCTCCTCAGCGGAGTGGCGTCCTTCACCGCCTCGGATCGCGTGCTGGTGCGCTCCGACGTCGAGGATCGCGAGCTGACCGCGCCGCTCATCATCGTCAATGTCGGAGCCCGCCCCGCGCGACCGCCCATCCCTGGCCTCGACACCGTTCCGACCCTCGACTCCACGAGCATCATGGAGCTCGACACCGTTCCCGAGCACCTCATCGTACTCGGCGGCGGCTACATCGGCATCGAGTTCGGCCAGATGTTCCGCCGCTTCGGGAGCCGGGTCACCGTGCTGCAGCGCGACCGCCGCCTGCTCGCTCGCGAGGACGCCGACATCGCCGAGGCGGTCGCCGCCATCCTCCGCGAGGACGGTCTTGGCATCCACCTCGAGACGGATGTCGTCGCGGTCGCGCCCGGTCCCGGCGGGACCATCGCCGTCACGGCGCGCTCCGCCGGCGGTGACCAGAGCACGTATTCGGGCACCCACCTGCTCGTGGCGACGGGACGCGTCCCCAACACCGACCGCCTCGGTCTCGCGGCGGCGGGCGTCAGCACCGATGAGCGTGGCTTTATCGTGGTTGACGAACGCTTGGGCACCAACGTTCCCGGCATCTACGCCGTGGGGGATGTGAAACCCGGGCCCGCCTTCACGCACATCTCCTATGACGACTTCCGCATCCTGCGCACCAACCTCGTCGAGGGCGGCGACGCCACGACGACGAATCGCCTGGTGCCGTACTGCGTCTTCATGGATCCGCAGCTCGCCGGCGTCGGCCTTCACGAGGAGGAGGCGCTGGCTCAGGGGCGCAACGTGCGCGTCGCCCGCATGGGCATGGATCGGGTCGCTCGCGCTCTTGAGGTGGACGAGTCGCGCGGCTTCATGAAGGCCTTGGTCGACGCCGAGACTGGTCGCATCCTCGGTTTCACCGTGCTGGGCATCGAAGGCGGGGAGATGATGGCGGCGATGCAGCTCGCGATGATGGGCGGCCTTCCCTATACCGCGCTGCGCGACGCCATCTTCGCGCATCCGACTCTGATGGAGAGCTTCAACAATCTCTTCGCCTCGATGAGCTGAGGCGGGTCGTCCTCGAGGTCGAGTTCGCCCCGGGATGCCGCTGCGGGAGGGGCAGGAGCTCGCGCGCACCAGGGCGATACCCAGGAGTGGCGGAGCCGACGAGGCCTCCGCGCCATTCGACCGATTGCCAGCAGCCGCAAGCGCGGCCAGCCCCGTTTGACATCCCTGCTGGTCAGGACTAGGCTAGCGGCGTGGCGTGATCGGGGCGGACTGCGCCCCATGGAGGGATGGCATGCGCGCGATCCACCCGGAATCCGACGTTTGGGCCGCTCTGCCGCCCCCGCTCCCGACGCATCACCATCACCCTCTGTCCCACGGACTCTCGCGGCGCGCCTTCCTCGGGGCGGCCGCCGGGACCACCGGTGTCGTGCTCGGCGCCGGGCTGCTGACCCCCGCGGCCGCCGCTGCGAGCTCGGGCGGGGCCACTCCCCGGCCGATCCCGAAGGGCACAACGGTCGGCGGGGTGACCTTCAGCTTCCAACCCTTCGGCCCGGGGCTGGAGCCCGCGTCGATCACCGACTTCCACGGCCTCGTCGGCGTTGCCGATGTCCAGGGCACGGGCACCGCAACGAACCACGACGGCACCACGGAGACCCTCCTCTACGACACCGACATGCGCTTCATGAAGGGTGCGTACATCGCCACGGACGGACGCGTCCACAAGGGAACCTTCGGATTCGTCTGACTGGACCTCTACAGAGGTCAGTATGACTTCATGAACTTCTCGACCCAGGTCCACGATTTCGACGCGGACATTACGCCGTATCCGGGCGGTCTCTTCTGGACGCAGCGGCTGCCTGACGACAGCGTCGATGTGGAACTGGACGAGGGCGAGGCGCGAATGGCCGCTCGCAATCGGCCCGAGCACGATTTCTTCAACATCCCCAACGCGCTCTTCCGCTTCCAGAGCCCAGCCTCGGTCCTGGCGCGCTGTTCGTTCGACATCCGCTGGTCCGGTCCGGTGACGAATCGCTCGAAGGTCAACGATCCGACGATTGGCTTCGCCGGAACCTTCGTCCTGAGCCATGCG
>DATDHG010000071.1:0-3695 GCA_036521675.1 Candidatus Dormiibacterota bacterium | reverse complement strand
ACCAGGGGGTGGTGCTTGAGCGAGGGCCGCAGGTACTGGCCGATGGTGACGATCTCGACGTCGTGCGCGCGGAGGGCGCCGAGCAGCTCATGGACCTCGGCGACCGTCTCACCCAGGCCGACCATCAGCCCAGACTTGGTGCGGCTGCGCGGCGCGATGCGCTTGGCGGCGCGCAGCAGGCGCAGCGACTGGCCCAGGTCGGCGCGAGGCCGCACCCGGCGGTAGAGGCGGCCCACCGTCTCGACGTTGTGGTTGAAGATCTCCGGCCGCTCCGCCAGAACTGCGGTCAGCGATGCCTCGCTGCCCTGGAAGTCGGGGGTGAGCACCTCGACGGTGGTCTTGGGCGCCGCCTGCCGGATGGCCGCGATCGTCTGGGCGAAGAGGGCCGCGCCGAAGTCGGGGAGGTCATCGCGGTCCACCGAGGTGACCACGGCATGACGCAGCCCGAGGCGGGCGACCGCCTCGCCCACCCGCCGCGGCTCGTCCGCATCGACGTCGCCGTGGCGCCGCCCCGAGGTGACCGCGCAGAAGGCGCAGGCGCGCGTGCACACGTCGCCCAGGATCATGAACGTGGCGGTGCCTCCGCCCCAGCACTCGGCAATGTTGGGGCAGCGCGCCTCCTCGCAGACGGTGGTCAGCTGGAGACCGCGCATCAGCGCGCGCAGCCGCTCGTACCCGGCACCGGCCGGGGCCCTGACGGTCAGCCAGGGCGGGCGGCGCTCGACGCCCTCGGGGAGCAGGCGCAGGGGCAGGGGCCGGGTGTCGAGTCGGGCATCCGGGCTGAGCGGCAACGGCTTCATCGCGACAAAGGCACTCTACACGGGGGCCGCGCCATCTCCGTGGCGGACGCAGCGGCGGCGGCCCCGAGCCGGCAGCGCCTTCCGCAGGCGCTCCTCCAGCCCAGCCGCCGGGCAGGCGATCGCGCCAGAATCGCGGCCATGACCCACCCTGCCGCCACCATCCCCGCCCCCCACAACGAACCGGTGCGCAGCTATGCGCCCCACACCCCCGAGCGCGCCGCGCTGGCTGCGGCGGTGCGCGCTCTCAGCGGCGCCCCCCGGCCCCTGCCGATGCGCATCGCGGGGCGCGATCACGCCGGCAAGGGTGAGGAGTTCACCGTGCGGGCGCCGCATGATCACTCCCTGGAGCTGGGGCGCGGACGCCACGCCGAGCCCACCGACGTCCGCGCCGCCATCGACGCCGCACTGGCGGCTGCGCCGGCCTGGCGGGAGCTCGCCCTGGCGGAACGCGCGGCGGTCTTCCTGCGCGCCGCCGAGCTGCTGGCCGGCCCCTGGCGCGATCGCCTCAACGCGGCCACCATCCTGGGCCAGAGCAAGTCGGCGCACCAGGCGGAGATCGACGCGGCGTGCGAGATGGTCGACTTCTGGCGCTTCAACCCCCACTTCGCGCAGCGCCTCGGCGAGCTGCTCCAGCCGGATTCGGCGCCGGGCGCGTGGAACGCCATGGAGCTGCGCCCGCTCGAAGGCTTCGTGCTGGCCGTCACCCCCTTCAACTTCACCGCCATCGGCGGCAATCTGCCCGCCGCGCCGGCGCTGATGGGGTGCACGGTGGTCTGGAAGCCCTCGCACACCCAGCAGCTGGCGGCGTCGTTGACGCTGGAGGTGCTGGAGGCCGCCGGTCTCCCCCCGGGGGTGATCAACATGGTCACCGGCCACGGCGCCGGCGTCTCCGAGGTGGCCCTGCCCCACCCCGAGCTGGCCGGCGTGCACTTCACCGGGTCCACGGCCACCTTCCACACCCTCTGGCGGCAGGTTGCTGACAACATCGACAAATACAGGAGCTATCCGCGCCTGGTCGGCGAGACCGGCGGCAAGGACTTCGTGGTAGCGCACGACTCCGCCGATGCGGACACGCTGCTCGTCGCCCTGCTGCGGGGCGCGTTCGAGTACCAGGGTCAGAAGTGCTCGGCCGCCTCGCGCGCCTATGTCCCCGCGCAGCTGTGGGCGCGGCTGCGCGAGCCCCTCGCCGAGGCCACCGAGGCGATCACCGTCGGCGATGTCGGCGACCTCTCGACCTTCTGCGGCGCGGTCATCGACGAGCGGGCGTTCCGCCGTCACGAGGAGGTGCTGAGCGCGGCGCGCTCCGATCCGCACCTGCGCCTGGTCGCCGGCGGCGAGTGCGACGACTCCCGGGGCTGGTTCGTCCGTCCCACCATCTACGAGACGGACGACCCCGGCCATCCCCTCATGGAGCGCGAGCTCTTCGGGCCCATCCTCACCGTTCACCCCTACACGGGGAGCTACGACGACGCGCTGACGCTGGTCGACAGCACCTCGCCCTACGCGCTGACCGGCGCGGTCTTCGCCACCGACCGCGAGGCGGTGGCCCACGCGCTCCAGCGGCTGCGCTTCGCGGCGGGCAACGTGTACGTCAACGACAAGCCCACAGGCGCCGTCGTCGGTCAGCAACCCTTCGGCGGAGGGCGCGCCAGCGGGACCAACGACAAGGCCGGCTCGCCCGCCAACCTGCTGCGCTGGGTGTCGCCACGCACGCTCAAGGAGACGCTGGCGCCGCCGGTGGACTGGCGCTATCCGCACATGGGCTAGTGCAGCGAACTTGCGCCCGCCCGCTCACACCAGGGGCGCGGACTCGTCGATTCCCTCGAGCTGACGCTTGACGTCGACCAGGAAGCGGGTGGCCTGCAGGCCGTCGTTGACGCGGTGGTCGAACGAAACGCTGAGGTTCATCATCGAGCGGATGGCGATGGCGTCGACGACCACGACGGGGCGCTTGACGATCGCATCCATCACGCAGATGGCGGCCTGGGGCTGATTGATGATGGCCTGCGAGAGCACTGTGCCAAGCGCCCCCGCGTTGTTGAGCGTGAAGGTCCCCCCGCTCAGCTCGTCGATGCGCAGCCGGCCGCCGCGTGCGCGCTCGGTGAGGTCGCCGAGGGCACGAGCCAGGCCGACCAGGTTGAGGGAGTCGGCATTGCGCAGCACCGGCACGATGAGGTTGTCGTCGAGCGCGACCGCAATGCCGAGGTTGATGTCGCGACGCAGCACGACGCCCTCGGCGCTCCAGCTGGCGTTGAGCGACGGCTGCCGGCGCAGGGCGGAGATGACCGCGCGGGCCACGAACGGTAGGAAGGTGAGGTCGGCGCCGGCGGCCTGGCGGAAGCCGGCGCGATTGGCGGCCCGCACGCGCGCCACCGCCGTCATGTCGACCTCGACCAGGGTCCAGGCGTGCGGGGAGGTCTGGCGGCTGCGCACCATGTGCTCGGCGATGGCCCGGCGCGCCGGGGTGAGCGGGAGCAGGGTGTCACCACCGGCGAGCTCGGGCGCGGGCGCGGGCTGAGCGGGCGCCGGCCGAGCGGCGGCGGGCGGCGCTGCGACCAGAGGCGCGGCGGGCGCCGCGGCTGGGGCGGGGGCGGAGACGGCTGCACGGGCGGGTGGGGGCTGCGGCGGGGGGGCTGCCGTGTGCTGCTGCTGGACGTAGGAGAGGACGTCCTTCTTGGTGACCCGCCCACCGATGCCGGTGCCGGGAACGCGGCCGAGGTCGATGCTGTGCTCCCGGGCCAGCATGCGCACCGCGGGGGTGACGTGGGTGGCGCCGTGGCCATTGCCCTCGCCGCCGGCGACGGCCGGAGCGGCCTCGACCAGCCCCAGCGGGGCGGAGGCCACGGGGGCCGGTTCGGGCGCACGCGCCGGCGCGGCCGCCGGCGGGGGCGGCGG
>DATDHG010000070.1:0-5711 GCA_036521675.1 Candidatus Dormiibacterota bacterium | reverse complement strand
ACGGAGCGGCCGCGACCGAGGCTCTGGGGCGCGCTCTCGGCGCCCGGCTCCGCTGTGGCGACCTGCTCGCCCTGCGCGGCGAGCTGGGCGCCGGGAAGACCACGCTGGTGCGGGGGGTGGCGGCCGGCATGGGTATCGACCCCGCGGCGGTGCGGAGCCCCACCTTTGCCCTCCACCACGTGTACAGCGGCGGCTCCCACACGCTGCACCACCTCGACGCCTTCCGGCTCGGTCCCGGCGCCGACCTGCGCACCGAGGTGGATCTGGAGGCGCTCTTGGTGGCCGCAGTGGTGGTGGTGGAGTGGGCGGAGTACCTGCCGCTGAGCGACCTCGACCCTGCCCAGCTTCGCCTCGAGGTGGCCGCGCCCGAGCTTCGCGTCGCTCACCTCGACGGCGACGCGCCCGCGCATCTGCGCCGCGCGTTTCAGACAGCGATGGCCGCATCGTGATCGTGGTGGCCCTCGACGCCGCCGAACGCGCCTGGATGGAATGGGCGGTTGTGGAACTGCCCGCCGGCCCGCGCGCGGGCGGCGCAGCCGGTCCCGCGAGTGATCTCGAGGCACGCGTGCCGGCGCTTCTCACCGATGGGGCCGCGGGCGATGCCGGCGCCCTGGTGGTGGTCACCGGCCCGGGCTCGCTCACCGGTATCCGCATCACGGTCGCGGCCGCCCTGGGCGCCGGCATGGCCCGCGGCATCCCCGTGCACGGCGTCGGCGCCCTGGAGGTGGCGGCCTTCGCGGCGCCTGGCGGCGACGTGGTGGCCGTGCGCCCCGCCGGTCGGGGCGGGCTTTGGGTCGGCCGCTACCGGCATGGCGAGCAGAGCCTCGACGAGTTGGAGCCGCCGGTGCGGGTCGACGAGGCGACGTGGCGGCCGGCTGCCGGCGTCACCGTGGGCAGGATCCCACCCTGGCCGGCGGGCGGCTCGCCCGCTCCGGGGGCCACCCCGCGCCCGCTGGCCGCAGCGGCCCGCTTCGCCGTCACCCGGCTTCCACTCGATCTCGAGCGCTTCGATCCGGCGACGGGCCGCGTGATCGAGAGCCGTCTATGATCGGAAGCCGCCCATGCAGGTTGTCCCCCGCGTCGCCATCGATCGCATGCGCGAGGAGGACATCCCCGCCGTGCAGGCCATCGAGCGCACCATATTCCTGACCCCCTGGCCGCGCCACGCCTATCACCGCGAGCTCAGCCAGAACCGGCAGGCGCTCTACCTGGTGCTGCGCGACGAGACCGAGGTGGTGGGCTACGGCGGCGTCTGGAAGGTGGGGGAGGAGGCCCACATCACCACCCTGGGGGTGCGCCAGGACGACCAGGGCAAGGGCTGCGGCCGGGCCCTCTTCGCGGCGCTGCTCCTGCGCGCCTACGGGATGGGGGCACGCTGGGTCACGCTCGAGGTGCGCCTGAGCAACCGGCGCGCGATCCGGCTCTACGAGGCCTTCGGCTTTCGCGTCATCGGCCGGCGCCGCGGCTACTACACCGACAACAGCGAGGACGCGGTGGTGATGTGGAGCGACAGCCTCCACGCCCCCGCGTTCAGGCGCCGGCTGCGGGCCATGCTGGACACGGTGCGCGAGGTTCCGGGCCTCGGCGAGGAACCGCCGGACGGGTATCCGGCGCACTGACGGCGCCTGCATGACCACGGCTGTACGGGGGGGCGGGCTCATGCTCGCCATCGAGACCTCGTGCGACGAGACGGCGGCGGCCGTGCTCCGCGACGGCCGTGAGGTGCTCAGCAGCATCGTCGCCTCGCAGGTGGCGCTCCACGCCCCCCATGGCGGCGTGGTCCCCGACCTCGCCGCCCGGTCCCATCTGCGCGCGCTGCGGCCGACGGTGAGCCAGGCGCTCACCGTCCTGTCCGGCGGTTGGGCGGAGCTCGACGCGGTGGCGGTCACCCGCGGCCCGGGCCTGGTGGGCTGCCTGGCTGTCGGCGTGGCCTTCGCCGCCGCCGCCGCCCGCGCCCGGGGGCTGCCGCTGGTCGGCGTCTCGCACATCTCGGGTCACCTCCACAGCGCCCGGCTCGCCGACCCCGAGCTGAAGCCACCCTTCTGCGCCCTGGTGGCCAGCGGGGGCCACACGGAGTGCCTTCTCGTCGCTGACGAGGGTGCGGTGCAGGTGCTCGCGGTGACCCGCGACGATGCCGCCGGGGAGGCCTTCGACAAGGCTGCCCGCCTGCTCGGGCTCGGCTATCCGGGCGGACCGGCGATCGAGCGCGCTGCTGCCTCAGGGGATCCCCGGGGCCACCCGCTGCCGCGCACCCGGCTCGACGGAGCCTTCTCTTTCAGCGGGCTCAAGACCGCGGTCCGGTACGCGGTGCGCGATCTCGGGCCTGACGCACTCGACGAACGGGGCGCACCGCGCGATCCGCAGACGGTCGCCGTCCTGGCGGCGGCGTTCCAGGAGGCCGCGGTCGCCCAGCTCGTGGACGGACTGGAGGCGGCGGTGGAGCGCAGCGGCGCGCGCCGGGTCGCCGTGGTCGGCGGGGTCGCCGCCAATCTGGCCCTGCGCGAGGCGGTACGGCGGCGCTGTGGTGGCATGCTCGTGGTGGTGCCACCGCTGTCGCTCTGCACCGACAACGCCGCCATGATCGGGGCCGCCGGCTGGGAGCGCCTCCAGCGCTGCGGGCCCGATGCGGTGGTGCGCGCCGACCCCGGGCTGCGCGAGCACTCCTGAGGGCGGTCGGGCCCGGCCGGGAGCGGCAGGGCCGCCGGTTGCTGATTAGCACTCGGGACGCTAGACTGCTAGCAGTCAGCAAACCTGAGTGCTTGGAATCGAAGGAGCCCGCCTGTGGCCGTCAATATGCGCCCCCTCGCCGACCGTGTTGTGGTCAAGCCCCTCGAGCGTGAGGAGGTCACCAAGAGCGGCATCGTCCTCCCCGACACGGCCAAGGAGAAGCCCCAGGAGGGCCTCATCGAAGCCGTCGGGAACGGCCGGTACAACGAGCAGACCGGCCAGCGCGTTGCGCTCGACGTCAAGGTCGGCGACCGCGTCATCTACGCGAAGTACGCCGGCAGCGAGGTGAAGATCGACGAGGAGGAGTACCTGATCCTCTCCGAGAAGGACATCCTCGCCGTGGTCGCGGCCGCCAAGGTGCCCGCCGGCGCCGCCCGTTAGGCGCCCCTTCGCCGAGGCTGGCGCGACCGCGGGTGCGGTCGCGCCACCGGCGCTGACAGTCATCTCGCCCATCCCCCCTGAGGTCACCCGCCCATGCCCGCCAAAGAGCTCCGCTTCGACGCCGAGGCCCGCGACGCCCTGAAGCGCGGCGTGGACGCGCTCGCGGACGCCGTCGCCGTCACCCTCGGTCCCCGCGGCCGCAGCGTCATCCTCGACAAGAAGTTCGGCGCCCCGCAGGTGACCAATGACGGGGTCACCATCGCTCGCGACATCGAGCTCCACGATCACTACGAGAACATGGGCGCCCAGCTGGTCAAGGAGGTTGCCACCAAGACCAACGACGTCGCCGGCGACGGCACGACCACCGCGACCGTGCTGGCGCGGTCGATGATCGACGCCGGGCTGCTCAATCTCGCCGCCGGTGCCGCTCCGGTGGCCCTGCGCCGGGGGATCCTGGCCGCCACCGACGCCGCCGAGGCCGCCGTGCGGGCCACCTCGATCGCCATCACCGGCCGTGACGACGTGCGCCGCGTGGCCACCATCAGCGCCGCGGATCCGGCCATCGGTGACCTCATCGCCCAGGCCTTCGACAAGGTGGGCCGCGAGGGCGTGATGACCGTCGAGGACGGCCAGGGTCTGGAGACCGAGCTCGAGGTCACCGAGGGCATGCAGTTCGACCGGGGCTACGTGTCACCCCATTTCGTCACCGATCAGCACAAACAGGAATGCATCCTCGACAAGCCCCTGGTGCTGATCACCGACCGCAAGCTGAGCGCAGTCAAGGACATCCTCCCCTACCTGGAGGTCGTCATCCAGCAGGGCCAGGAGCTGCTGCTGGTCGCCGAGGACATCGAGGGTGAAGCCCTGGCGACGCTGGTGGTCAACCGGCTGCGCGGCACGTTGCGCGTCTGCGCTGTCAAGGCGCCCGGGTTCGGCGATCGCCGCAAGGCCATGCTGGAGGACCTCGCCGTGCTCACCGGCGCGACGGTGATCAGTGAGGAGCGCGGCCTGCGCCTGGACGCCGGGGACCCCGGCCACCTGGGCTCGGCGCGCCGCGTGGTGGTCACCAAGGAGGACACCACCGTCGTCGAGGGCGCCGGCGACCACGCCGCGATCGCGGCGCGCTGCGAGGAGATCCGCCGCCAGATCGACGACACCGAGTCGGACTGGGACCGCGAGAAGCTTCAGGAGCGGCTCGCCCGCCTCAGCGGCGGGATCGCTGTGCTCAAGGTCGGCGCCGCCACCGAGGTGGCCATGAAGGAGCGCAAGGCGCGGGTCGAGGATGCCCTGGCGGCCACTCGAGCCGCGGTCGAGGAGGGCATCGTGGTCGGCGGCGGGGTGGCCCTGCTGCGCGCCGTCCCGGCGGTCGACGCGCTCGCCCTCGAGGGTGACGAGCGCACCGGGGCGCAGATCGTCCGGCAGGCGCTGGAAGCGCCCCTGCGGGTGATCGCCGCCAACAGCGGTGAAGAGGCCTCGGTCGTTGCGCATCTGGTGCGGGCCGGGGACCGGCCGGCATACGGCTTCGACGCCGAGGCCGGCGAATATGCCGACCTCGTGGAGCGCGGCATCGTCGACCCGACCAAGGTGGTCTGCACGGCGCTGCGCAACGCCGCCTCGATCGCCACCATGCTGCTGACAACCGATGCGCTGGTTGCCGACGCGCCGGAGAGGCACACGCACGGGCCCGGGATGGGGGCGCACGGTCACGGTGGTCACGGCCATCAGGACTTCGGCGGCGACGACGACGACATGGACGACATGGACTTCTAAGTCCTCCGCCGTCCTGCGCAGCGCCCCGGGCCCACCGCGATGGTCCGGGGCGCTCGTGCGTCTGAGGTCTTGGGGGGCCGCGCTCAGGGCCCGGCGGGGATCTCGGCGGAGGCCGGGTGGGCCGGCGGCGACGGGTCGGGGGCCGGATACACCGCCGGCGAGGAGCCGGGTGGCGGGGACCCCGGCGGCGGCCCGCCACCCGCGTCGCCGCCACCGGCAGGCGCCGCGTCGGCTTCCGGTGGTGGCACCCAGCCTGAGGACAGGGCTGGGAAGGCGGCCGCGGCGGGAGTGGTGGCCGGGGCCGGGGTCATCCCCGTCATCAGGAACGACACCAGGTTGACGGCGGCGGCGATGACCGCGGCCACCAGCGCCAGCGTCCAGCCCAGGCCCCAGCTCAGTGAGAACAGGGTCGTGGGATCAGGGAGACCGACAGCAGAGCTGATGCCCGTCGGCACGGCGGCCGCCTTCTTGAGGTCGTCGCTGAAGCTCGAGTTGAGGGTGGCCCGCAAGGCCACGAGGCAGCCCGCCGCAGCGAGGGCTGCCAGTCCCGCCAGGATGGCACGGAGGCGACCGCGGAGCAGGGCGAGGATCGCGCCCAGGACCAGGAGGGCGACGGCGGCGATGGCCAGGGGCTGGCGATCCACGTGGACCTGGCCGGAGGTGCTGGAGGGCCCGAAGGGGGCGATATGGGTGTTGGTGGCCCCCGCCGCGGCGGCGATGGGGTTGCCGCTGCCCAGGATCCCGCCCAACGCGCCCGAGCCGGCGCTTGTCGAACTGCTCCCGTTGGTCCCGCAACTCCCCACCTGGCTGGGGATGACGCTGCCGATCCCTGA
>DATDHG010000069.1:0-9412 GCA_036521675.1 Candidatus Dormiibacterota bacterium | reverse complement strand
GGTCGAAGCTTGTGAAGACGAAGCCGTTCCACACCTCGACCGGCAGGCTGGGGAGCGGGTGATCCGCTTTGTCGAACCCGACCGCGCGATCCATCTCCGGGCAGCCGAGCAGGCGGCCGTCGGTGCCGTAGGTCCAGTGGTGGTAGGGGCACAGGAAGCTGGTGACGTGGCCGCGCCCCTCGGCCACCACCATGCCGCGATGCCGGCACACCGCGGAGAGCACGCGCAGCGAGCCGTCCTTGTGGCGGGTGAGGATCAGCGGCTCGCCGGCCAGGGTGAGCGTGCGGTAGTCGCCCGGCTCGGGCACCTGGTCGGCGCGACCGACACAGAGCCACTCGTGGCCGAAGACCGCCTCCTTCTCGAAGGCGTAGAACTCGGGCGAGGTGTAGAGCTGCGGGGGCAACGCGGTCGCCTCGTTGACGGGCAGGATCGACCGCTCAAAACTCTCCGCTAGCTCGCGCGTGAACATGCTCATCGCGCCGCCCCCGTGGTGGCCGCCGGCGTGTCGCGCAGCAGGAACTTACGGATCTTGCCCACCGAGGTGCGCGGCAGCTCGTCGACGAAGTGCACTGAGCGGGGCCGCTTGGCCGGCGCCAGGCGTTCCGCGCACCAGGACAGCAGGGCGGCTTCGTCCAGGCTCGCGTGGCCCGCGGCCCGCACGACGTACGCCACGGCGACCTCGTCGCGGATGGGGTCAGGGGCGCCCACGACGGCAGCCTCGAACACGCCGGGATGCGCGGCGATCACCGCCTCCACCTCCACCACCGACACGTTCTCGCCGGCGACCTTGAGCACGTCGCTCCCCCGCCCTGCGAAGAAGAAGCGTCCCTCGCCATCCCGCCACGCCCGATCGCCAGTGAGGAACACGCCGTCGCGGAAGCTGGCCTCGGTGGTCCTGGGGTCGTCGAGGTATTCGTCGAAGAGCGTGACGCCGCGCACGCCGCGTACGACGACCTCGCCGGTTTCACCGTCGCGCACCGGCCGCCCCTCGCCCTCCTGCAGGTCCACGTCACAGCCCAGGGTGACCGTCCCCATGGAGTCGGCGACGGGAGCGAGCGCCCCGTTGGTCAGCACCGCCGGGATGGTCTCGGTCATGCCGTAGAGCTGGCGGGGGCGGCACCCGAGCAGCCGGGACAGCTCGGTGTACTGGTCGGCGTTGACGTTCTGCGCGTACCAGCAGTGGCGCAGCCGCAGGCCGGCGACGGGCGCCGCCCCGCTCGCGAGGATCATGCGCATCGGTGCCGCGAACAGGCTCGCGTGGGTGGCCGCGTGGCGGGCCGCCTGTTCCAGGAAGCGGCTCGCCGAGAAGGCGTGCATGAGCGCGACCGAGGCGCCCACGCTGATCGCTGCGGCGATCGAGTAGTACTGCGCGTTGGCGTGGAAGAGCGGAAGCACGACGAGCTGCCGGTCCGCGACGCCCAGCTGGGCCGCCGTCGCCATGACGTCGCCGGTGAAGGCGTAGTTGGCCTGGGTGACCACCACCCCCTTGGGCGTCGACGTGGTCCCCGATGTGAACATGACGGCGGCGGGCTGCGCCGGGCCGGGTAGAGGCGCGGCGCGCACCGCCGCCGGGCTGCGAAGCGGCTCGAGAACGGTGTCGTCCTCGTCGACGACCACGTGCTGCGGACCGCCGCCGCGCGAGGCGCTCGCCTCGGCGTGCGCGGCGGCGCTGCTGCGCCCGACAACTGCAACGACGGGACGGGTGCGCTCGATGTGCAGGGCCAGCTCACGGGCGGAGGAGCGCGGATCCGACGGGACCACGCAGGCCCCCAGGCGGGTGGCGGCCAGCCAGGTCGCCACGAAGGCAGGGGAGTTGGTCAACACCAGCTGCACCCGGGAGCCGGTCGACACCCCGCTCGTGGCGAGCATCGCTCCGACTTCACCGACGAGCGCGTCGAAGGCCGCGTAGCTCCACTGTGCGACGGCGCCGGCAGAGTCCTCCCAGACGAGGAAGGGGCGTTCCGGCACGGCCTCCACGGCCTGCCGCCAGCGTCCGGCCAGCGTCGCCCGCCGCTCGCTCATGCGCTCTCGACGACCCCCGGCGACGCGCTGGCCGCGACGCCCTCTCCGTCGCGCCGCGGCGCCCCGTACCCGCCGCCCCCGGGAAGCTCCAGGCGCACCAGGTCGCCGGATTCGAGGTCGATGCGGCGCTGGGTGGTCACCGGTTGGCCGTTGACCGTGAACCGTCCCACCGCCCCGCTGCCGGCGCCGAACAGGCCCTCTGGCCCGTGGCGCAGCCGGCTGGTGACGGCGTTGAGCATCCAGGGACGGCCGGTGTCGACGGTGAACTCGATCAGCTGCCCGAGGCCGCCCTCGTTCCTGCCGGCGCCCCCCGAGCCGCGGCGCAGCTCCTTGCGCAGAAAGCGCAGCGGCGCCGAGGCTTCGACCACCTCGACCGGCACCGCGGCGACGCCGGTCGGGTAGGCCGTCGCCGACAGGCCGGGCTTGTGCGCTCGTGCCCCCGCGCCGCCGGCGTAGTTGAACATCGAGGTGACAAAGGGGCGTCCGTCCGAGTGGGCGCCGTGCACCTGCATCGTCCACACCGCCGCCGCCCCCTCGGCGATGACCGATTCGGGAAGGAAGCGGCTGAGCGCCTTGAGCAGCGGCATGGGCAGGAACATCCCCACCACGTGCCGGGCGGTGCACGGTGCCGGCACCTGGGCGTTGACGATGCTCCCCGGAGGCGCCTCCACGACGATGGGCGCAAGGCTGCCGGTGTTGTTGGGGACCTCCGGGTTGAGGACGCTGCGAATCGTGAAGGTCGTGTAGGCGGTGGTGTAGTTCTTCACGACGTTGATGCCGAAGGGGCTCGCCCCCGAGGAGCCGGCGTAGTCGACGGTGATGGTCCCCGTGACCGTGTCCACTGTCACCTTCACCTTCACCACGATCTCCGAGCCGTCGGCGAGGTCGAGGATGGAGCTGGCCTCGTACGTGCCCTCCTGAAGGGCGCGGATGGCCGCGCGGGTGGCCTCCTCGGAGCGGCGGATGACCTCGTCGGCGAGACCCTGGATGTCGTCGAGGCCGCGCGCGTCGCACAGGGCGTTGAGCCGCGTGGCTCCCACCTCGGCCGAGGCCATCTGCGCGTGCAGGTCGCCGGCCATGTGGTCGGGCTCGCGGACGTTGGCGAGGATGAACTTCCACGCCTCGTCGTTGCGGCGCCCCGCCACCATGAGCTTGGTGATGGGGATCCACAGCCCCTCCTCGAACACGTCGCGCGCCCCCGCGCCGATCCCGTAGCCACCGACGTCGGTGTGGTGGATGGTGGAGCCGAAGAAGCCGATGATCCGCCCCCCGCGCCACACCGGCGTGAGCACGGTGACATCGAGCAGCTGCCCGGCCGTCTTGTACGGGTCGTTGGTGATGAGGACGTCGCCGGGTCCCAGTTCGTGAGTTGGGTACTGGCTCAGGATCTCCTGGGCGGCCACCGCGAGCGAGTTGATGTGGCCCGGCGTGCCCGTCACCGCCTGGGCGACCATGCGCCCGCCGCGGTCGAAGAGGGCGTTGGCGAGGTCGCCCGCCTCCCGAACGATGGGGCTGAACGCTGCCCGCTGAAGGGCGCGCGCCTGCTCGTTGACCGTGTTGATGAGGCTCCCCCAGAGGACCTCCAGCTCGACGGCGTCCATAAGACTCCCTTGCGACCTCAGGCGGTTTCGGCGGCGCCGGCGAGCGCAGGCTTGGGCAGGTCGACCACGGCGCGATGCGCGACCAGCGACCCATCGGAGGCCACCTCGGCCCGCCAGCCCGGGCGCAGCACGGTGGTGGTGTCGCGTTGCTCGACGATGGCGGGGCCGACCAGGACGGCGCCGACCGGCAGGTCGCGGCGTTCGTACACCGCCACCTCGGCGGCCACTACGCCGCGGGTGAAGACCGCGGGACGAAGCCGCTTCGGCCGCGCCTCCTTTCGCTCCGCCGCGGCGCCGAGGGGGCGCACCGAGGGAGCCGAGGCGTAGGCCGCGATCCGCCAGGTGACCACCTCCACGGGCACGCCCGGGATGGAGACGCCATAGACCCGCTCGTACTCGCGCTCGTAGCGGCGCATCGCCTCCGCGCCGTCGACGGGCCAGGCCGCGCCCTCGCCCATCCACACCGTTATCTCGTGACCCTGTCCCGAATAGCGGGCGTCGACGCCGAAGCGCACGCGCACGTCCTGCGCGGCGATGCCGGCGACGGCCAGGGAGTTGAGCGCCTGCTCGCGCATCTCCTGCAGCAGCGCGTCGCGCTCCGCGATCTGGACGGTGTAGAGCGGCCGCACCAGCGTGCGCGCCAGGTCGACGCGCACCGGCGTGACAAGCGTGCCGAACGCGCTCAAAACGCTGGCGTCCGAGGGAAAGACCACCCGCTCGGCCTGGAGCAGCTCGGCCACGCCGCACGCGTGGACCGGACCGGCCCCGCCGAACGCGAGCAGCGTCACCCCGCGGAGGTCGACGCCGCGCTCGACCCCGTGCATGCGCGCCGAGGCCGCCATGTTCTGGTTGACGACCTCGTGGATGCCCATGGCGGCGTCCTCCAGGGGCACGCCGAGCTGGGTGGCGAGCGCCCCCACCGAGCGCTCTGCCGCGGCGCGGTCGAGCCGCATGTCGCCGCCCAGGAAGTAGTCGGCGTCGAGGTAGCCGAGCAGCAGGTCGGCGTCGGTCACCGCCGGCGCGGTTCCGCCGCGTCCGTAACAGGCGGGCCCGGGCTCGGCTCCGGAGGACTCGGGGCCGACCTTCAGCAGGCCCAGCGGGTCGATCCGGGCCAGGCTGCCGCCACCCGCGCCGATCTCGACGAGGTCGATGGACGGCACCGTCACCGGATACCCGGATCCCTTCTTGAAGCGGTAGACCCGGGCCACCTCGAAATCGACGCTCAGCGCCGGCTCGCCGCCCTCGATGAGGCAGGCCTTGGCGGTCGTGCCGCCCATGTCGAAGCACAGCAGTCGGGGTTCGCCCAGCCGCGCCGCGTACCAGGCGCCCGCGAGCGCCCCCGCGGCGGGTCCCGATTCCGCCAGGCGGATCGGCATGCGCATGGCCACGTCCGGGGCCGCCACGCCGCCGTTGCTCAGCATGATGAGCAGGCCCTCACCGATCCCCTGTTCGCGAAGCCAGCTCTCCAGTTCCCCGAAGTACCGATTGACCAGCGGCATCGTCATCGCGTTGCAGGCCGTGGTGACCGCGCGCGGGTATTCGCGGATCTGAGGAGCGACCTCGCTCGACAGGCTGACCGGGAGGCCGAGCCGCTCGGCGAGACGAGCCCCGACGCGCCGTTCGTTGTCGGGGTTGGCATAGCTGTGCAGGAAGCAGACCGCGACCGCCTCGACCGACGCGGCCCGCAGCCGCTCCGCCAGCGCATCGACGGCGCCGTCATCGGGGAGCTGACGCAGCGTGCCGTCCGCGGTTGTGCGCTCGGCGATTTCGAAGGTCAGCTCGCGCGGCACGGGCGGGGGTGGGAACTCGATCTGCAGGTCGTACATGTCGTAGCGGTGCTCGTTGCGGATGAGCAGGGTGTCGGCGAAGCCCTCGGTGGTGACCAACGCGGTGCGAGCGCCTTTGCCCTCGATCAGCGCGTTGGTGACCAGCGTGGTCGCGTGCACCATCGCGCGGTGCACGTCCCGCGCCTCGACGCCCGACCTGGAGAGGAGCGCTTCCACTCCACGACGCAACCCCACCAGCGGGTCCGCCGGTGTGGTCAGCGCCTTCTCCGTCAGCACCTCTCCGGACGCGGCGTCCAGGAGCACGACATCGGTGAAGGTGCCGCCGATGTCGACGGCGAGCCGCCAGTCACCCATCGCGATAGTCCTCGCGCGGCGGCGTGAAGATGTCGGCGATCCAGCACTCACCCGTCTCGGCGTCGCCGACGAACCGGCTGTCGCCGTGGTCGCAGCCCTTGGGCGCCCAGTACACGTCGCCTGGGCCCAGGACGTGGCGCTCGCCGTTGATGCGGAAGTCGAGCCGGCCCCTGAGGATGATGCCGAACTGCTCGTTGTGGGGGTGATTGTCGTACGGGGTCGGCCCGGCGCCGTCCTTGATGCGCCACAGGGCGACCATCATGTCGTCGCCGGTGAGGATGCGACGATGCATTCCCGGCTTCGTCTGGCGATACCCCTTGCTCTCGGACGCCAGCCAGAGATGCTGGCTGGTAGCGTGCTTCTCCACTGCTGGTGCTCCCTTCAGATGAGCCGGGCGATGAGCTGGTTCTCGACCTGGCTGACGTGGCCCTCGATGGCGGCGGAGGCATCGTCAGGAGAACGCCTCAGGATGGCGTCGGCGATGGCGCGATGGCTGACGCACGAGTCGCGCACGATGATACGGACGGCCCTGACGTTAACTCGCGCAGTCAGCAGCGACTGGAAGTCGGTGGAGTGGAAGATGTGTTCGAGGAGCTTGCCGTAGAGCTCGGCCAGCAGCTCGTTGCCGCAGGCGCTGGCCAGCTTCCAGTGGAAGGCGTGGTCCATGGCGCGAAACTCCTCGACGTCCATCGCCGGTGCGAAGCGTGCGGCGAGCTCACCGATCTGCTGGCACTCCTCGTCACTGGCGCGGGCGACGGTGAGGCGCACCATGGGCCCCTCGATGGCCCTGCGCACCTCGAAGAGCTCGTGGATCTTGAGCTTGCGGTTGTCCGAGGGCGCCACCGGCAGGTCGGGAAGCAGCTCGACGACGTAGGTGCGGTTGCTGCGGCGTTCCAGGAGGCCGAGCGACACAAGGCCCTGGATGGCCTCACGCACCGAGGTGCGTGCGACACCGAAGTCATCACACAGCGAGCGCTCGGATGGCAGCGTCGCCCCCGGTGGCAGCGCCCCCGACCGGATCGCCTCATAGAGGCGGTCGCGCACCTCCTGCGAGACTGTCCGGCGATCGACGGGCGTGAAGTGGCCTGTGACGACGGTCACCGCGACGCTGCCTCGCGAAGCTGGGCGTCGTGGCGCTGTTCCTCCTCCAGCAGCAGGGGCCGGATGATGGCCGCGTTCTCCTCGGCCCCCCAGCGCTCGGCGGGGACGAGCCACATCACCTCGAACTCCAGGCCATCGGGGTCCCTGGCGTAGAGGCTCTTGTTGGCGCCGTGGTCGCTGCTGCCGACCAGCGCCCCGGCCTCCGTCAGCTGGCGACGCGCCTCGACGAGCGCGTCCAGGGTGGGGACCTCCCAGGCGATGTGGTACAGGCCCACCGTGCGCTGCCCGGCCTCCGAGGACCCGGCCTCGGACCCGATGGTGAAGAACGCGATGTCGTGGTGGTTCCTGGATTCCGAGGCGCGCATGAACACGAAGCGCGGGTCGTCGATGACGCGTCGGAAGCCGAGTACCCGCTGGTAGAACGTGGCGGTGACCTGCGCGTCCCTCACGTAGAGGACGGCGTGGTTCATCCCGGTGATCCGCATGAGGCTAGCCCACCTCCATGACTGGCAGACTGATGGTCAGACCATAGACTGCGGCGGCTCGGCCGTCAACCGAGCCACCCGAGCGGGCCGCAGGGGGCGCCAACCCCGCGGGCCCGCGCCGCTCGACCGCCGCGCGCGGAGGGCGCGCCGCTCGGTCAGACCCCCTCGATGGACCGGATGATGACGAGGTCGTTGTCCATCTGCGCGGTCAGCGCCTCCGCCGAATCGAAGCGCTCCTGGCTCCGGATGTACCTGGTCAGCCGGACTCCGGCGCGTTGCCCGTACAGGTCGTCGTCGAAGTCGATCAGGAAGGCCTCGACGAGCAAGAGGCCGTTCACCTCGTAGAACGTCGGCCGCCGGCCGATGGAGATCGCCGCCGGCCAGTCGGTCCCGTCGGGGAAGACGTAGCGCCCGGCGTAGACGCCGTCCCCCGGCAGCATGACGTCGCCGCCGACCGCGACGTTGGCGGTGGGGTAGCCGAGGAGGCGGCCGCGCCGGTCTCCGGTCTCGACCACGCCGCGCACCTCGTAGGGACGGGCGAGGAGCTCGGTGGCGCGCTCGACATCACCGGCGGCCAGCGCGGCGCGGACGAGCGACGACGAGAGCGGCTGGCCCGACGCCGTGTCAGCCAGCGGCGGCACCGCGACCAGGGCGATGCCGTAGCGGTCGGCGATCTCTCCCAGCGCGCCCACGTCGCCACGCCGCCGCAGCCCGAAGTGGAATCCCTCGCCGATCACCACTGCGCCGACGGCGAGCTCCTCGACGAGCACAGAGCCTGCGAAGTCGCCGGCTGACTGCAGGGACCGCTCCTCGTCGAAGGTCAGCACGCGCACGAAGTCGACGCCGGCGGCCGCGAAGAGCTCGAGGCGGTGCCGGAGGGTCGTGAGCAGGCGGGGCGCGCTTTCGGGCCGCACCACGGTCGCCGGATGGCGGTCGAAGGTGATGACGCCGCAGGGAGCGTCGAGCGCCGCGGCTGTCTCGCGCACCTGGGCAAGGAGCGCCTGGTGGCCGCGGTGGACACCGTCGAAGACGCCGATCGTCACCGCCGCGCCGCGCGCGGTCTCGGGGACCGCCTCCCCGTCATGGATCACGAGCATCGCAAGCGTCCCGCCATGGCTCGAAGCGTAGCGAAGGGGGCGCTCGCGCCCGCCGCTGCCGCCCGCGGCCACCGGGGCGACATCGTCAACGGCGACGCCGACGCGCGCCGCGGTGTATGAGATGGGGTGATGGCGGTTCTCGCCCCTCTCTCGGCCGCCCCGGCGGACCCGCGACTCACCACCTGGCAAGCCGCGTCGCTGCGCTGGTGGCTGCTGAGCTCCCCGACCGCGTCGGTCGCCGACGTCGGCGAGGCGCTCGAGCATCTGATCCAGCGCGGGGCGCCCGCGACGTCCTGGTGGGCGCGCGTCGACGGCGGCGCTGAGCAGGTCAGATACGCCGTCGAGGTGAGCGGCGGGGTTCTGCGCCCACTGCGGGGAAACGGGCGGCGGCGCTCGGTGACCGGGCCGGTCGACCGCGGCGGGGCGGCCAGCCTTCTCGACGCCGCGCAGTCGGTGGAACTGGACCTGCTGCTGGTGGGCGTCGAGGAGGGAGCGGACACCGTCGCCTCCCGCGCCGGCGCGCCGCCGATGGCTGCGGGAGGCGGTCTGATGGTGCTCTGGCCGGCGGGTGCTCCCTGGATCGCCGTGGGGTGTTCGGGCGCCGCGCCGCCGCCCACCCCGGCGATCGCGATGGTCGAACCGGTGCTGATCCCGCTCACACCGACCCAGGCGGCCACTCGCCGCCGCGTCGCCGGCCGCGGACTCCTCGCGCTGGCTGCTGCGCTCGCGGTCGCGGTGGCCGGGACTGGGGTTGCCGTGTGGCGGATGCCCCGCTCCGAGTCGCCTGGCGCCAGCACGGCCGCACCTGCCCCTGCCCGGAGTCTGTCGAGGGGCGCGGCCCTCGCATCGGCGGTGCTGCCCATGCCGCGCCAGCCACCCAGCGTCGTCTACGACGCGGCCGATGACCAGGCGCTGCTATTCGGCGGGCTTGGCCAGACGGGATCAACCTGGCTGTGGGCGCATGG
>DATDHG010000068.1:0-13426 GCA_036521675.1 Candidatus Dormiibacterota bacterium | reverse complement strand
AACCTCGCGGCCATGGCTGACCTAGTCGTCCTGATGACTGCCACGCAAGTGCTCCGGCGGCGACGCCACTTGCGCCCGCGCACCACCGTTGCCGGCGCTCGGAGCGCCTTGCCGAGCCTTCTGCCACTCGCCGCTCCGGTCTCGCCCGGCAGCGAGGTCGGGGTCCGCCCCCGCCACCGCCTTGGTGAACTCGGCCGAGTGGGCAAGGAGCCAATCCTCCAACGCCAGCTGGTCGATGGGGACGAGTGCAGCGACGGGCTTGCCGTTGCGCGTGACCAGCGCCGGTCGGCCGGAGGACGCAACGTCCTGGATGACCGCGGCGGTGTTCCGGGCAAGGTCACGCACGGTCACGGTCGCCATTCCGCCGAGTATACTGCAGATTGTCTGACAATTGTCAGTCGCAAGCACCCATGCCGGCGGCCGCCGAGCTCAGGTTGCGCAGGAGCCCTCATGGCCGGCGGCGCCGGTTTCGGCGCCGCCGGGGACCGAACCGCACGCATGATTGCTGAGCGGCGCCGTGCCGGTGACGAATGTCACGGGCGGACGGTGTCGCGCGTCGCTGTGGCCGGCTCGGCGGTGATCGATGGTGCGCGGTGAAGCCGCCGCGACCGACATGGTCATAGGCGGGAACATCCGCAAGGAGAACGGGACATGGACGCGACACTCGGTCACGCTCGACGACACGCTCACGGCATGCTGCTCTTCGTCATAGCTTTGGCCACAGCGCTGGCGCTGGGGATCGCCGGCGGCTACGGGATCAGGGCATGGACCTCCTCCACCTCTGCGACGGTGACGACGAGGCCGCCTGTGGTGCAGCCCGCCGTGCACCCCGTGCCTGCGCCGCTCCCCGACCGCAGCGACATCTCGACCCGGACGCAGCCGGTGATCAACCGCACCGGGGATTCGCGGTTGGGTGGCCCCCACTGAGCAAGGCGGCCTTGGCCGATCGAGCGCCAGGTGCCTGGCGCTCGATCGACGCATGTCCTGTCGACACGACAATTTGATAGCCCATCTCGCGAGGGCGATATGCCATCGCGCCTGGCGTGCGCCGAGCGGGCTCGGAAAAACGCCGGTCTCCTGCCGCGGAGCGCCTACCGGCGGGCCCGCTGGCCGTTCAACACCGCGTCCGGGCAGGCAAGCGAGCCGCTAGGCCTGGCAGACCCCTGCGGTGCAATGCCAGTCGTACCGACCTGAAGCCTCCCGCCCCCGCGGTCGTCCACGGTCTCTCAACCTTCGGTCACGTCGTCGAGAGTCATCGGCGAGAAGTCCTCCAGCAGCTCCCTCATCCGTCCAACCCGCTCGCCGAACCCCGGACCAGCACGCCAGGCTCGAAGTGTGGAGGCGCTGTCCCAGGGAGCGACGGTGACGAAGCGGGTCGGCTGGTCATGGTCGCGCAGCAGCCTGGTGGGCTCCTTGCGTCCCACCATGTGTAGTGCCGTGAACTCTGCCAGATCCCGCCAGGAGCGGATGAACTCCGGCTCCCGCCCTGGCTTCACCGTCCAGAGGGTGATGCTGAACGTTGTCATCATTGCTTCCCCTGCAACCCGGCGCCATGACCCATTCGCCAGCATAGGGCTTGCTCGAAGGCCTTGGGTTCGACACGACAGGTGGTGGACGTGGTGATGGCCGATGATGGGGCACCTCGTGGAGTTCGTCAGCGGCGCTTGCACCGCAGGCGCATACTTCGCCATGAGAAAGCAGCACCGCGTGATTGGCTTCCCTTGCCAACGGTCGCGGCGCGTGGAGACTCCGATGTCCGGTCCTTACGACGAAGGGTATCCGCCGAGCACTGAAGCCGACCTGGATCCGGGTCCGGGTCTGAGTGAGCCACTTGAAGAAGCCGATCGCGAGGTCGGCGATGAGCACCGCACCGGGCCGGAGGGTCGGCGACCTGACGGGTCCCTCGAGGACGAGGACCGCTTCGAAGACGCCGACCGGGTGGACGACGCTGAGTTCCGCCATCAGCTCGCCGGCGGTCGCAGCTAGCCGGGCGCGAACACGGGCTACTGGCTCAGCGGAGCCCCGTGCATCGTCCCTCCAGTGGCCTGCAACGAGTCATGGACCTTCGGCCACGTAGCACCCGCGCTGAGGAGTACGACGCCGGCTTCGAAGCGCGGGCGCGCGGCGGCATGGATGTGCACGGAGAGGCACGTTTCGTGGCGTCCCTCGGCGTGCGGAGCGTCCTCGACGCAGGCTGCGGTACCGGTCGGATGGCCATCGAGCTCGCCCGCAGGGGACTCGATGTCGTCGGCGTGGACGTCGACCCTTCGATGCTCGACGTCGCCCGGCGCAAGGCGCCCCACCTGGAATGGGCGCTCCAGGACCTCGCCACCCTCCATCTCCTCGACGATCAGGGGCGGAACCGCCGCTTCGACGCCGCGGTGCTGGCGGGCAACGTCATGCTGTTCGTGCGACGTGGCACCGAGGCCGCGATCGTGGCCGCCCTGGCCGCGCATCTTCGGCCTGGCGGACTGCTGGTCGCCGGCTTTCAGCTCGACGCCGGGCCGCTCACGTGGGCCGCGTACGACACGCTGTGTGTACGGGCAGGGCTGCGGCTGCATGAGCGATGGTCAACGTGGGACCGCGACGCGTGGACGGCAGCCAGCGGCTATGTCGTATCGAACCACCGCCTCGACGAGGCGCCTGCGGGACCAGATCCCTGAGGTCCTCGCCGAGATCGCGGGATGGCAGGTAGCCGTGGCCGCGGACACTGCCACTCAGTCTGCGAGGGGTCCCATCGTGGACCGAACCTTGCGAAATCAGGCAGGGCCGCCCGACACTGTCGCCATGGCCACCATCGGCCAGCCACCTGAGCGGTCGCCGGCAACAGGTCCGGCGCCCGAGGCGCCACCCGCCGACGAACGGCGGCTGGTCACCGTGCTTCTTCGCCGACCTCTGCCCTCCGGATCCATCTGCTCCGACATCGAGGTGAACCCGCCTACCTCGAGGCCGGCGCGCTCATCCGCGAATTCGCGAGCTCGTTGGCGCCCCAGCGGGCATTGCGGCTTCTCGCCGCTCCCCGCATCGCCGAGGTCTTGGCGCAGGCGCCGCAGCCGTGCCTGGCGCGTACCTCGGGTAGAGCGCACGGGCAGCGGGGCTGTGACGAACGTCACGGCCCGGGTGTGACGCGCGTCGCTGTCGGGGCCGCCCACCCGCTCGATGCTGGCATGAACCGAGCGGCGGATCACCCTCACCGGTCGAGCCCCGGGAGGGCGGGGAGGTTCAGACCATGCACCCAGACATGCTCAGTCAGACGGTTCAGCTCGAGCACATACGGCGCCTGCAGGCGGCGGATGCGGCGGCGGCGCTTCACTTCGGCGACGACGACGAGCCGGACACCCGCGTCCGGCAGCGCGGACGGCTTGCCAGGCTCCTCCCGACGCGCCATCACCGTGAGCAGGGCTCGGTCGGCTCCAAGCCGGCCCCCATGTCCTGAGCTCGTTCGATACGCCAGCCGGCCGAGCCATCTCGTGCTCGGCAGAGAGGAGCGGCGGGGTTGGACACCCATAGGTGACCTCCTCCGCCGGCCCCTGGCGCGGCGGCGTGAAAGCGGAGGGCGTAGAGTCCGCCCGCACCGCTCGGGACAGACGTCGACTCGGGGGACGCAGGCGCACCCGTCATGACCACCGCGGCAGCCGGCGAGACGCGCAGGGCCACGTTGCGCGCGCCGCTCGGCATCACCGCCTTTCGTCGACTGCTGGCCGCCCTGGCGGTGTCGATCGCCGGCGACTGGCTCTACAACGTGGCTCTCCTCGTCTTCGTCTTCGACAGCACGCGCTCCGCGGGGTGGGTGGGGGCCACCACCATCCTGCGGCTGGTGCCGTACGTCCTCCTCGGCGGTGCCGGAGGCGCGCTCGCCGACCGCTACGACCGGCGCACCGTTATGGTGGTGTCGGACGTCGTCCGCGGACTGCTGATGCTTCTCCTGGCCGCGCTGGCGTGGCGCTCCGGCCCCGTGATCGCCGCGCTGCTCATCGCGTTTCTGTCGACGACGGCCGGAACGCCATATGCGCCCGCGGTCTCGGCGACGCTGCCTGTGGTGGTCCCGGAAGACGACCTGGCGGCGGCGAACACGCTGACCACCACAGTCGAGCATGTAGCCATTATTCTCGGGCCCGCCGCGGGCGGATTGCTGCTCCTGGTGGGCCCGCCGGCGGTTGCGTTCTCCTTGAATGGCCTGAGCTTTCTACTCTCTGCGCTGACCGTCTTGACGGTTCGCGTGCCCGCGCGAACAGCCGCCACTGAGACCGAGCCCGGGATGCTGCGCCGCATGGCTGATGGGGCTCGAGCGCTGCGCGAGTCCTCGGTGGCCGCCGCGCTGGCGGGCTGCATGATGGTGGCGAGCGCCATCTACGGGATGGAGACGGTGCTGCTCGTGCTGGTGTCGGAGACCCGGCTGGGCACAGGCCCCAACGGCATCGGGTACCTGTTGGCCGGTGTCGGGCTGGGGGGGGTGCTGGCTGCCGGGATGACGCCGCGGCTGGCGGACAGCCCGCGGGCGTTCGTACCCCTTCTCGCCGGGGTCTTCGCGATGGGTTTGCCGCTGGCCATCCTCGCCGTGGTCACGTCGCCCCTCGTGGCCTTCCTGCTCATGACCCTGCAGGGGATGGGGAACATCGTCATCGACGTGGTCGCGGTGACCACCCTGCAGAGGACCTTGCCACCCCGCCTCACCGCCGGCATCTTCGGCATCATCCGCTCGCTCTACATCGGCGCCACGCTGATCGGGGCGCTGCTGGCGCCCCTCCTGGTGAACGTCGCGAGCCTGCGCGCCGGCCTGCTCGTCGCCGGGGTGGTGCTGCCCTGCCTGGCGCTGCTCGCCCTGCCGGCGCTCCGGTCGGTCGACGTCACCGCACGGCGGCGGGTCGCGGAGCTGGCACCGGTGGTGCGCCACCTCGAGGGCCTGCCCGTCTTCTTCGGGGTTCCACGACCGTCCCTGGAAGAGCTGGCCGCATCCGTCACCACGGAGGAGGTGGCCGCAGGGACGCTCGTCGTCCGGGAGGGCGAGCCCAGTCATGACCTCTACGTCGTGGTCCGCGGGGACCTCGATGTGGTCTCGTCGGGAGAGAGCGGGCTGGTCCCGGTGGTGGTGAACACGCTGCACGCGGGCGACTACTTCGGCGAGATCGGCCTCCTCGAGGGCATCCCCCGCACCGCCAGCGTGCGCGCCCGGACCGAATGCAGCCTGGAACGCATCGACGGGCGTGTCTTCCTGGACGTCGTCAACCGGACGCCGTCCTTCTCGGGGACGCTCTTCGACGGCGTCGTGGGCCGGCTGGCACGGACGCACCCGACGTACCAGCCGCGCCGGACAGTGGAGGTGGCGCCATGAGCCAGCGGTCGGATCGCACCCTTCGTGAGCTGGCGGCGCTCGCCACCGAGGTTGGACCTGCGCTCGCGCCCGTGGGCTACGAGGAGCTGCTGCTCGCGATCATCGACACCGCCCGGCGCCTCTTCGATGCCGCCGCCTGCTCGCTCGCGCTTCTCGACGACGACGCTGACGAGCTCGTCTTCCATGTCGCCTCGGGGGCGGGGGCGCCCGATGTGGTCGGCCTGCGCATCCCCGCGGGCAGCGGCATCGCCGGCTGGGTGGTGTCGTCCGGACAGGCGATCGCCATCGACGATGTCAGCCGCGACCCACGCTTCGCCGCCGACGCCGCCCAGAGCACCGGGTATGTGCCGCGATCCATCCTGGCGATGCCGCTGGAGACGGAGCGCCGGCTGCTGGGCTGCATCGAAGTCCTCGACCGCCGGGGCGGGGGCGCGCCGGGGCTCGACGATATGGAGCTGCTCTCCGTGTTCGCGCGCCAGGCGGCGCTGGCCATCGAGGGCGGGCGCGTCTTCTCGGATCTGGGGCAAGCCCTGCTCGCGGCGGTTGCGGCCGCGGCCGGCCACAATGGTGAGCTGCGCGGTGCGCTCGAGCGGCTCGCTGCGGACGAGACGACCCCGCAGCGGGACCTCGTCGAGCTGGCCCGCCTTTTCTATGAGCTGGGCCGTCTCGGCCCCGAGGAGCGGATGGCGGCGACGCACCTCGTCACTGAGCTGCTCGCTTACGCGCGCCAGCGCCGGGCACGATGAGGCCGGCCTGGTCCTGGCAATTCGAGCCCGACGCCCTGGGTCCGGTCGGGGCGACGCTGCCCGCGGCGCTGACCCGGGAATGGGCGTTCGCGGGCGCGACGGGCGCGGGCGTACGCGTCGGTGTGGTCGACAGCGGCATCGACGCCGCGCATCCCGCCGTGCGTGGAGTCGCCGGGGGCGTCGTCGTCGAGCGGGACGATGGCGCGGCGACGGGCGTGCGCTTCGTGGAAGGCGCCCACGAGGATCTCTTCGGCCACGGCACGGCGTGCGCGGGGATCATTCGCCGCGCCGCTCCGCAATGTGAGCTCTACAGCATCCGTGTTCTCGGGGAGCGGCTCACCGGCAAGGGCATGGTGTTCGCGGCGGGGCTGCGCTGGGCCCTCGAGCACGGCATGCAGGTGGTCAACCTCAGCCTCAGCACCGCCAAGGCGGACTACTTCGCACTCTTCCATGAGCTCGCCGACGAGGCCTACTTCAAGAACGTCATGCTCGTCTGCGCCGTCAACAACGTGCCCGGGCCGACCTATCCTTCGCAGTATTCCTCGGTGTTCTCGGTGGCGGCGCGTGCCGGCGACGATCCGCTGCGCTTCGCGTACAACCCCGCTCCGCCCGTGGAGTTCGGAGCGCCTGGCATCGAGGTGGAGGTCGCCTGGCGGGGTGAGGCCACGATGCGCGTGACCGGAAACAGTTTCGCGGCGCCGCACATCAGCGGGATCATCGCCCGGATCCTCTCCAAGCACCCGGGTCTGACACCCTTCCAGATGAAGACTGTTCTGGTCGCCCTCGCCGACAACCATCCGGACCGCGCCAAGACAGGGCCCGGCCGACACCGACCGGGCCCTGGCCAGGAGAGTTGAGCGGCTAGTTGAGTGCGCTGTGTCCCTCGACGTCGTCCTCGACGTCCTCGCCCGCGTTGGCGGCCGAGTTCAGCGTGGCGTTGAGCGTCGCCTCGGGCGCGTCCTCGCGGCGATTCATCACGCCGTGCCCCTCGACGTCCTCCCCCGCGTTGGCGGTCGAGTTGAGCGTGGCGTTGAGCGTCGCCTCGGGCGCGTCCTCGCCGCGATTGAGCACGCTGTGACCCTCCACGTCCTCGTCGTCGATCTGGTCCTGGTTCATTGGCGACATGCGTCTCTCCTTTGCTGGCGGTTCCTGGCACCGCCCGAATGCCCCGTGTGGCAACGATTGTTGAGGGCTTGACCCCTTTTTGTCAGTCGGTCCTGCGACAGTGCACGTGTCAGGTTGGCGACACCTCCGGTAGGCCCGCGCGGCGGCGCAGGAGGTCGGGGCGCAACACCAGCATCCGCCGGCCCTCCACCTCGAGATAGCCGAGGGTCTCGAAGGTGCGCAGGATCTGGTTGACGCTCTGACGGGAGCCCCCGACCATGCTGGCCAGGTCGGATTGGGTGAGGTGGAGGTCCAGGACGCGCATGCCGTCGCGCACCTCGCCCCGCTCCTCGGCCAAGCCGAGCAGCAACTTGGCGACGCGGCCGTGAAGGTCCAGGAAGACCAGGTCCGCAGTCTGGTCGGTGAGGCGACGGGCGAGGGCGCCGAGGGAGCGAAGCAGCCCTTCTATGAGGTCGGGGTGGTCGGGGAGGAGGGCGAGCAGCGCGGACCGGCGCAGCACGAGGAGGGTGGTGAGCTCGCACGCCTCGGCGGACGCCGAGCGCTCGCCGCCGTCGACCACCGCGAGCTCGCCGAAGGTGTCGGTCGGCCCCAGGGTGACCAGCACCATCTCGGCGCCCTCGGGGGAGGTGACGAACACCTTGACGAGGCCTTCGACAACGACGAAAAGCGTCTCCGCGCTGTCGCCCTGATGGACGATGACCTCGCCCTTGCGGCAGGAGCGAAGCTGCGCCTGCTCCGCCACCCGCGTGAGCGTCTCCGCGGGGACCATGCCGAAGAGGCGGGTTCGGGCCAGCAGCGAGACGGTATCGGTGGCGATCACCGCATGACCCGCAGCGCTGCGGGCGGTCGCGGGCGCCCGGCCGGGTGGGACATGTCCCCTCACCCCAAGGTACCAGGGGTTACCCGGCCGATCGACCGGGGCCGACACGTTAGCACCACCGCGAGGTGGACATCTGGCGAGCGCCAGGCCGCAGGGCTGGACGGCGATCGGCCCAGCCGGGACCCGGTGCCTCTACCCTGCGGTTCCATGACTGCGCGGCGCCAACCCACCGCTCGGCCCGACCTGACCGTGGTCAGCGCCGTCAGCGCGCTGTCGCCCGCTTGCGCCGCGTCCTTCGCCTGCCAGGTCCACCCGTGAGCCCGGGGGCGGCGCAGCCAGCGCTCGAGATCGGGCCGCCCGACGACGATGAGGTCGATGCCCTGGGGGACGCCGTCGTTGCGGCGTACCGCAGCGTCGATCCAGTCGGCCGTGCGGGGTACCTGGCGGAGGTCCACGATGTGAGGACACGCGCCCGGACCCCGGGCATGACCGTGCTCGCCGCTCGCCTGGACGGAGAGCCCGTGGGATGCTGCACGGTGGTCCTCGCGGGTGAGGATCGCGACCACGGCGGCGAACTGGAGCCCGACACTGCCGTGCTGCGCATGCTGGGCGTGGCGCCCGCCTTCCATGGGCGCGGCGTCGGCCGCGCGCTGGTGAGCGCAGCCCTGGAGGTGGCGCGAGCCGCAGGCAAATCACGGCTGGAACTGTTCACCGAGGAGGCGATGCGCGCCGCCCAGAGCCTTTACATGTCGCTCGGCTTTGTGCGGGTCCGGGAGCTAGACTGGACAGTCCCCGACGGCGGACCGCGTCTGCTCGGCTTCACGCGCGACCTGGGAGCGTAGTGATCGGCCGCGCGCCGGCATCGTCGTGGAAAGACTGCGCCCTCACGCCGGGACCCGACGCCGGCGCGATCACCCGGTGGCCGGGGCGAACTCCCGGAAGGCATCGAGCGCACGCGGTCCCCACACCGTTCCCGGTCCACCGTTCATGAGGACGGCGACCCCCATCGCCTCGGCGACCTCAGCCTCCGTCGCTCCGCGGGTCGCGGCGCCCCGCGCATGCGCCGCGATGCATCCGTCGCACTCACGGGTGACAGCGATCGCGAGGGCGATCAGCTCCTTGACCGTCGCACTCAGCGCGCCATCGACCATGACGGAGCGTTGCAGGGACGCGTAGGCTCCGACGACGTCCGGGATCTGCTCGCGAAGGCGGCGCGCGGGCTCGCGCAATTCGCTCTGCACGTCGTGGGCGTGACCCATGATCAACCTCCCTGGCGGCCGCTTCACGTCTGGGCGCCGCCTTGCCACGGGCCATTCTGCGCCGGCTCCGACGCGCGGGTCAAACTGGCAGTCCTGCTCCTTTGCACACAGGACGGAAGACCCATGAGCGTCAGGCGTCTCGAGAACATCCCGGGATTCAACATCGATCGAATCGCCGCCGCCGCCGGTGACGACCCCTACGTCCTCCGTATGGAGAACCTCGACACCGACATCCCGCCCCCCGCGGCCGCGATCGAGGCCACGCGCGCGGCGATCGGCGAGGACAACGCCAACAGTTGGTTGCCGTTCACCGGCCGCGACGACCTCAAAGACGCAGTCGCCGCCTACATCGAGCGCCGCGGCGGCCCGCGCTACGACGGGCGCCGGGAGATCGTCATCACCTGTGGCGAAGGCGATGCGATGCTCGACGCGCTCTTCTGCCTCACCGATCCCGGGGACGAGGTCATCCTCACGGACCCGACCTATGCGGGCATGCTGAACCGGGTGCGCCTGGTCGGGGCGGTTCCGCGTCTGGTTCCGCTCCACGTTGCCGCCGGAGCGTGGCGGCTGGATGTCGAGTCGCTCCGCGCCGCGGTGACCGACCGAACCCGCGTGATCTTCCTCAACAACGCATCGTTCCCATCCGGCTGGGTGGCGAGCGAGGCGGAACTGGACGCGGTCGCCTCGATATGCCAGGAGCGCAATCTGTGGCTCCTCTACTGGGCCGGATTCGAAGGTGTGGTCTTCGACGGCGGGCCGGTGCGGCATCCGGCGGCGCTTGCCGGCATGCGTGATCGCACAGTCATAGTCGGTGCCCCGACGTTCGAGCAGCGCATGATCGCGTGGCGCGTCGGCTGGGTCGTCGCCCCAGGTGACCTGGTGAACGATGTCTCGCGTGTCCACATCTACAACGGACTGGTACCGAGCGGCTTCGCACAGATCGGAACTCGCGCGGCGCTCGAGGTTCCGGACGCGGACCTCGCGGCCGCGAACGCGGAGTGGCAGCGGCGGCGCGACGAGGCCCTCAGACAGCTCGACGGGCTTCCCGTCGTCAGCCCGGCCGGGGCATGGTCGCTCCTCCTCGACGTCGCGGCCCTCGGGCTCGACTGTGTTGAGGTCTCCAATCACCTCCTCGCGCAGAAGGTCGCGGCCACCCCGATGCGCGGCTGGGGCGGCGCGGTCGCGGACCGTCAGGTCCGCTTCGTGTTCAGCAATGAGCCGGTCGACCGGCTGGCGATGCTGGGCGAACGCGTCCACCGCGCCCTCGCGGCCGCGGGGGCTCGGAGCGGGTGATCCGAGCCACGGCGAAGTCGCTACGAATCGAAGAGTCCACAGGGCATCAAGTTAGTCAGGGAATCCGCACGTCATGGTGTTCCTTGGCAAATCGGCGTTCCTCATCGGTCAAGTCCGCGTCCCGTACGGGAGTGACAAGGGTCCAGTGTTTGCCCACCGGACAGCGCTGCAGCCTGGCCAAGCCGAGGTCAAGTGCCTTGAGCTTCACACCAGGAATCCAGATTGTCGTGAAGAGGTGGCCCCTGCGGCACCGCACGACCGCGTTGCCGCCCAATTTGTAGCCGAGAAGCCGCGCGACGACAGTCGCCCCGACAACGAGCACAACGATGAGGACAACGGGAGGGACGGCGCGCCGCGGCACAGGGTCAATTCAGCTCAGGGGCGCGCTTCCGCCCGGGCGCGGCCGACGACGTGGATCACCTGGCTCTGTGGTGCCATCCGGCGCACGCGTGCGGGCAGGTCGAGGCGGAGCCAGCGCGACACTCCGGGCGGCAACGTCGACACGACGATGGTTGCGTACGCCGGATCGGAGCGCAACTCGTCGGCGATCGCCGCCTGGGGATCGGCGTCGCCCACCTTGGCCTCGACGACGTGGACGCCGGCCGCCTCGAGGTGATCGCGGGCAGCCTGGGTGCGCCGGTAGGCCGCCTCGTCACTGCGCCCCTCCTCCCACACCAGCAGGTCGTTGACCGGGGTCGCGGGAACGAGCAGGACGAATTGGGCGTTCGAATCCTCGGCGGCGAGCTCGATGAGACGCCGCCGGAGTTCGTCACTCTCCGCTGTTTGATGGGCGACCACGAGATATCTGGCCATGATCGGCACCTCCTGCTGAGCATACGCCCCCTCGTTTCGTGGCGTGGGGCCCCAGGCTGCGAGGTGGTGGGGCACGTCGGCGCGGCGGGCGCCGGCGACCTTTCCTAGCGCTTCGGCTCGGCGGCCTCCTCGACGAGGATCGCCTCCTCAGGGCAGCTGAGCGCGGCTTGGCGGACCGCGTCATGCTGCTCATCGGGGATAGCGTCGAGGGCGACGAAGGAGTGGTCCTCAACCTCGTCCATGTGAAACACCGCCGGAGCCATGGCGATGCACCGCGCATGCCCTTGACACCGCTCCCAGTCGACCCGGACCCTCATGGTCATCGCCCGGGGGCTCTGCTGGTCGCGAGGTCGCCGCGAGCCTGGCGCCAGGCGGAAGGTGGCGGCGGTCCGATGGTCACGCGCTGACAGGATAAGGCGCGCCGGAGTGGCGGCGGGCCTACGCCTGCGGAACAGTCGGACCTGCTGGTGCCGAACAGCACAGGCGCACGGTGCCGCGTGTCGCTGCGGGTCCGGGCTTGCATGGCGACGGTCTTCGTCGACGACGCCATTGCTGCCGGGCGTCAATGGCGGGACAGTAAAACGGAGATCCGGACATGGACGCGACCATCGGTCACACCCAACGACGGGGTCACCGCCTCGCGCTGGTCGTCGTGGCCCTCGCGGCAGCGCTGCTCGTGGGCATCGCCGCCGGCTTTGGGCTCAGGGCTTGGACGTCGTCCTCGGTGGCGGCGACCGCGGCGCCCGTCACTCAGGCCGCTGCGCACGCGCAGACCATCGCGCACCCCCAGGGTCACCGCCGGGCGGTCGCACCGCCGCAGCTGCCCGATCGGAGTGATGTCGCGACGGGGGCCCAGAAGCAGTCCCTCACCTACCGGGGCGACGTGCAGGTGGGCGGCCCCCACTGAGGGTTCACGCCACATCGGATTGATCGAGTATCGCGCACCCGGTGCTCGATCGACTCCTATGTCCGCCGCCTGAGCAATTCCGGGCGCAGCACTGTGACCCAGCCGTTGTCCTGACGGATGGCGCCCTCGGCGACGAACCGCGACAGCGCCCGATTGACGTTCTCCCGGCTGGCCGCGACCATGCCGGCGAGCGTGCGCTGCGAAAGCCGCACGCCGATGCGCACTCCCTCCGGGGTCGGCTGACCATTCGACTCGGCGAGGTCGAGGAGCTTGCGGGCCACGCGGCCGGGGATGTCGAGGAAGGCCACCTCGGCGAACGCGTCGTCCTTGCGGCGCACGTAACGGCTGAGCATGGAGAGCAGGTGCCGCATCAATGCCGGGCGGGCGGCGAGGAAGTCGAGCAACGCGGTGCGCTCGAGGGTCACGCACTCGGTGGCCTCACTGGCCTGGGCGTCCGCGGTGCGCTCACCGCGCTCGTCGAGAATCGCCAGCTCGCCGAAGACGTCGCCGGGGACCAGCACGGCGAACACCGCCTCGTCGCCCCCCCGCCCGACGCGCGAGATCTTCACCTGGCCGGCTACCAGGATGAACAGGAGGTTCCCCGGGTCGCCTTCATGGAACAGGTAGCTGCCACGTCCGAAGTGGCGGACGTGCAGGGAGTGGGAGAGAGGCTCCAGGTCGGCGTACGCGATGCCGCTGAAGAGCGTGCTGCGCGCCAGCTGGGCGATCGGGTCCATCCGCGGATCCTACGTCGAGAGCGGGTGTGACGAACGTCACAGCCCGGCGGTGACGCACGTCGCTGCCGGGACCGCCTGCCCGTCCGATGCTGACGGCATCGAAGGCCACATCACCCTCATCGGTCACAGCCCCGGGAGGGCAGGGGAGGCGCAGACGATGCACCCGGACATGCTCGGTCAGATGGTCCAGCTGGAGCACACGCGACGCCTGCAGTCGGCGGAGCTGGCCGCCGCCCTGCGTACGTTCGACGATGAGGACGAGGCGGGCATCCCCGCCCGGCGGCCAGGAAGGGTGGCCAGGTTGCTGGCGATGCGGGCGCATCGTCACGACAGCCCGGCCGGCGCCAACGCGGCGCCGATGGCGTAGGGCCCCAGGCATCCCGTGTCTGCCTGC
>DATDHG010000067.1:0-16105 GCA_036521675.1 Candidatus Dormiibacterota bacterium | reverse complement strand
CAGGCGCTTGGCCCGGGAGATGGCGACGTTGAGACGGTTGGGCACCCGCAGGAAGCCGATACGGCCCCGTTCGTTGGAGCGCACCAGGGAGATGACCACCAGGTCCTCCTCCCGGCCCTCGAAGGAGTCGACGGTGTCGATCTTGACCGAGCGCTTGAACTTGCGCCGGCCGAGCGCCTGGCGCAGCCGCTCCACCTGCTCCGCATACATCGCGATGACCGCCATGCTGAGCTCGCGAGGGCAGCGCTCGTCCAGCAGGCGCACCACCTGGGCGGCCACCCGGACCTCGGCCTCGTTGCGCAACGCGCCCCCGGGGCCACGGCGCTCGCGGCCGCCCCGCATCCCCTCAGTGTCGACGAAATGCAGCGCGACGGGGAACGGCTTGCGGGTGACGAAATCGTAGGCCTGCACCTCGGCGGCGTTCTCGAGCTGGCCGTCGTAGGAGGCGTTGCTCACGTAGCCGGAGATCTGCGGATGCATGCGGTGCTGGATGGTGAGCATCGCCTTACAGGCCTCGGAGAGCCCACCTTCCCAGCACTGCTCGAAAAGGCTGCGGTTGACCAGGTCCTCGAGGGCGGGATCGGTCTCGACGATGCCGTACAGGGCGTCATCCTCGACCGGGGGGAGCTGCTTGTGGTCGCCGACTAGGGCGAGGGCCGTGCCCAGGCGCAGCGCCGGGAGGGCCTCGTCGGCGCGCGCCTTGTTGGCCTCGTCCAGGATGACCAAGTCGAAGTTCATGTCGGTCACCGTCGAGGTCGCCGCCGTGGCGCAGGTGGCGAAGTAGGCGTTGGCCTCCATGAGCCGGGGGTCGTCCTCGTCGTCACAGCGGAACTGCTCGACCGCGGGATGGACGCGCTCGGCGCGCGCCACCCGCACCGCCCGCATCCCGGGGGTGCCGGCGAGGCGCTCCAGGGCGTTGTCGACGGCCAGGTTGGAGTGGGAGGTGACCAGGATGCGCTCCTCGGGGTTGCGCGCCAGGCGCCGCTTGACCGCCTCGACGATCACCGTGGTCTTGCCGGTGCCCGGCGGGCCCTGGATGAAGACCGACTGGCCCGCGTCGAGATGGGTCAGCAGGGCGACGGCGCGATCCTGGGGAGGGTTCGGCCGCATCCCCGGGGTAAGCCAGCCCGCCGCCACCTCGTCGATCTGGGACGGGTCGACGATCGCCGGCGCGATGGCTTCGGGGGCCACGAGCAGCTGGGCGAGCAGGCCGACGCCGAAGTCGCGCGTGGCGATGCTGGCCAGCACGCTGCGCTTGGCCTGGTAGAGGCTGCGGTTGAAGGACGGCGTGATGTACCCCTGGTCGCCGGCGTGCTCGAAGGTGCGCGTGACCACGTCGACGGTGCGGCGCTGGTGGTCGATGCGACCGACCCGGCCGACGAAGTTGGGCTCGTCCTCGGGCTCGACCAGGACGGCGGCGTCGGGCTGCAGATTGATGGGCTCGTCGAGCGAGACCATGAACTCCACTCTGCCGATCTCCGGATGGCGGTAGTCGGTGTCGGTGAAGATGCGGCCGCAGGAGTTGCAGCGCTCCTGCTCGTGCGGCCGCCACAGCGCGCGGCAATTGCGACAGCGCCAGGACTCGCGGGCGCCTTCGTAGCGGGTTCTCTGGGTCTGGGCACGGCCCTTCTCGGCCGACTCCAGGCGCTCGACCAGCTTGAGGGTGGCGTACAGCTGCGCTGAAGCCGCGGCCCGCTGCATCGCGTCGCGCCACTCCAGGAGCCGGAAGGTGTCGCTGGGCGTGCCGTTGCTGGCGCTCACCAACGGATGGCGGGCTGTGATGGTCAGCACCTTGGCCCCTTCGGGATGACCACTGGTAGGGCGCACCGAGTCCACCTTAAGCGCGAGGTGCTCGCGGATCCCGCTGGCCGCGGGATCGGCGACACAGTTGAGGGTCAGGTCGGGCAGCGCCAGGCGCAGGCGCAGGGGCTCGTCCTCGTTGAACGAAACGGTGAGATGACCAAGCTCGCCGATACGCTCGGCGAAGACGTCGCGCGGGTCCTGGCCAGCACCGTTGGCGAGAGTGGAAAGGACCACCATGACGTCGCTTCCGTCGGGCACGACGAGGTGCAGACGCTCGATGGCGAGGTCAGGGGCGATCAGGGAGAGGCAACCTCGGTAGCGGTTGGGGGGTGCACGACGAGCGCGGTTCGTCGTGAACTCGGGCGTGCGCCGCCGACCAATCTGGGGGCGTTACGGCGGCGGGGGCAGACTCTTCGGTCCGCCGGGAGCGTCACCCGAAACCTCCCGCCTGCCGTGGACTATAGCCGATCTGCGGGGGTTGGCACCATCTGTGTCTCAATTCGCCCGCCGGCCGGACGCGAATCGCCAGGAGACAGCGCTGGACACCTCGACGACCCCGGTGCCCGCAGTGGACACCGGAGCTCTCCCGCCGCCGCCACCCCCGCCCTGGGCGCGCGGAGCGCCACCAGCGGCGCCCGCCCCCGCCCATCGACCCGCCTGGCCACTGCGCGCGGGCGCCCGCATCGCCGCCGTCCTGCGCAGCCGGCGGGCCCCGCTGGGGCTGCTGCTCCTGGTCCTGGTGGTCAGCGTGGGTGCCCGGGTGTACCACCTCGACAATCCCAGCGAGTCCAGGCCCACGCAGGGATTCATCTTCGACGAGAAGTACTACGTCAACGCGGCTCGCGTCATCGCCGGCGTGACCTTCCCGTCCGCGGACGCCTACAACGGGTCTTCGCCGAATGGCACCGATCCCAACGCCGAACACCCCCAGGGCGGCAAGCTGATCATCGCCGCCGGGATCAAGCTGTTCGGTGACAATCCGATCGGCTGGCGCATTGGGGCGGTCGTCTTCGGGACGCTGGTCATCGTCGCGATGTACTGGTTGGTGCTGTGCGCGGGCGGCTCCTCGTGGTTGGCGCTGGGAGCGGCCACGTTGATGGCCTTCGAGAACCTGGAGTTGCTCCACGGGCGCATCGCCGTCCTCGACGTCTACACCCTGCCGCTGATGATCCTGGGCGTCGGGCTATACCTGAAACGCCGGCCGGTGCTCGCCGGCATCGCCATCGGCGTGGCGACCAACCTCAAGCTCTTCGGCGCCTACGCGCTGCTGGTGGTCGTCATCTACGAACTCTTCCGCCTGACCTCGGCCGGCGCTGACGCGTGGGGACGCCGGCGCGGCCGGCGCTCCCAGCCGGGGCGGGGGCTGCCGGGGGACCGCGCGGAGGCTGCAGGCGCCGCCGTCGTCAGGGATGGCGTCGCGGTGCGTTCCCTGCCCGAGCCGCTGCTCGGGGTGCTGCGCATGGGCCTGTGCGCGCTCGTCGCCGCGCTCACCACCCTGGTGGTTCTGGGCATCCTCGACCATTTCATCCCCGCCTACAGCAATGGGCGCCAGGTCTCGACCAATCTGCGTCCCTGGGACCACCTGCGCTTCATGTACGACTACGGCCGCAGCCTCACCAGCCCGGACGGTCCCAAGGGAATCGCCAGCTATCCCTGGCAGTTCTGGTTCGACATCGAGGCCGCCAACTACTACACGTTCACCCAGTTCGTCCTCTCGGGAACGACCACGACGGGCGTCAACACGCTGGTCGCCTACCAGGGGCTGGTCAACCCCGTGCTGCTGGTGCTCGCGCTTCCCACACTGGCGATGTGCGGCTACCTGGCGGTGCGCAGGCGCGACACGATCTCCTTTGTGGTCCTCGCCTGGGTGCTGGCCACCTGGCTGCCTCCGTTCCTCGCCAGCGAGCTCGACCAGCGCACGACCTACCTCTACTACATGGTCGTGATCCTGCCCGGCATCTGCCTGGGCGCGGCGCGGCTGCTCGGCTCGCGCTTTGTGCCGCGGGTGGCCCTGGGGATCTGGATCGGCTGCTTTGTCGCGGGCTTCGGGATCCTCTATCCCTTCCGCGACTGGGGCTATCTCCCCGCCTTCTTCGGGTTGAGGTGACCGGCCCGCGGGGTAGGATCGAGCGCATGGATGAGAGCGGCGGCGGCGTCGACCTCAGCGGCCTGCACCGGGAGCTGGACCGGCTCAAGACCCAGCTCTGCCGCTGCAACCACACCGGCGAGTGCCTGGCCTGCCGGGGCTTCGAGATCCTCCGCCAGCAATCGCAGACGGTGGTCGCGGCCGCCTCGCAGCCGGTGCTGATGCAGGTCGCGCAGGAGGCCGCGGTGAAGGATCTCGTCCAGCAGCTGGGCGGGGTCTCCGAGAAGCTCACCGAGGATCCCCGCCTCCAGGACCTCATGGGCCAGCTCATGGAACGCATCCAGGAGGACCTCGGCGGGCCCGATGCCATGCAGCATCTGCTTAAGCAGTTCGGCGGGTTCGGCGCCATCCCGGGATTCCCTGGCGCCGAGCCGCCGACGCAGAGCGATCCGGAGACGCCGGCGCCGGACGAGCGCCCCCCGCAGCGGCCCTATGACGACCTCGGCCCCGAGGAGCGTTCTCCGCGCCGTCCGCAGGACTGACCACCGCGGCGGCTTCCGTAGAATCCGGCCCACCGGGCGCGGGCGTCGCGGGACGGCGTCGCCCCCGATCCAAGGAGGTGGAGATGCCCCGACAGCGCCTGCGCCGCAGCGTTCTCGCCTGCCCCGGCAGCAGCGAGAAGATGATGGCCAAGGCGGCTGCCAGCGCCGCGGACGAGGTGTTCCTCGACCTCGAGGATGCCTGTGCCCCGTTGGAGAAACCGGCGGCGCGAGGTCTGGTCGTGGCAGCGCTGCGGACCCACGACTGGGGTACCAAGGTGCGCGTCGTGCGCATCAACCAGGTCAGCTCGCAGTACGCCTACCACGACCTTCTCGAGGTGGTCGAGGGAGCCGGGAACGTGCTCGACTGCATCATGGTGCCCAAGGTGCAGAACGCGGGCGACGTCGCCTTCGTCGACCGCGGGCTGACCCAACTGGAGCAGGCGCTCGGCCTGGAGCCGGGGGCGATCGGCATCGAGGCCCAGATCGAGGATCCAGAAGGCCTCGAGAACGCCTACGCGATTGCCGCCGCCAGCCCGCGTGTGGAGACGCTCATCTTCGGCCCGGCCGATTTCAGCGCCGCCATGCAGCTGCCCACGCTCACCGTCGCCGGCGGGTCCCCGGACTACCCGGGAGACATCTTCCACTACGTGCTCTTCCGCCTCGCGGTGGCCGCGCGCGCCGCCGGCATCCAGGTGATCGACGGGCCTTACCTGGCGATTCGCGATGTGGCGGGGTACGCGCTGGCGGCGCGCCGGGCGGCCGCCCTGGGCTACGACGGCAAATGGGTGCTGCATCCCGACCAGCTCGATGCCTGCAACGCGGCCTTCACCCCCAGCCAGGAGCAGTTCGAGCGCGCCGCCGCCATCCTCGAGGCCTACCGGCAGGCCACCGAGGTGGAGCGCCGCGGCGCGGTGATGCTCGGCGACGAGATGATCGACGAGGCCTCGCGCAAGATGGCCACCCAGTTCCACGCGCGCGGCGTGGCCGCGGGGCTGACGCTGCGCGCGCCGCAGGCCGCGAGCGCCTGAGGGTTTTGGCCATGGCCGTCGCCAACGATTTGAGCACCGAGAAGCAGGAGATCGTCGACTGGGTCAGAGAGTTCGTCGACAAGGAGATCCTGCCGGTCGCCCACGACCTCGAGCACGACGACGTCTACCCCGAGGAGATCGTGCGCCGGATGAAGGAGCTGGGCTTCTTCGGTTTCGCCATCCCCGAGGAGTACGGGGGCGGCGGGCTCGACATGGAGACCTACGCGGCCATCTGCGAGGAGATCGCCCGCGGCTGGATGTCCATAACCGGGGTGATCAACACCCATTTCATCGTCGCGTATCTCGTCCAACACTTCGGCACCGACGAGCAGCGCCGGCGCTTCCTGCCCCGGCTGGCCACCGGCGAGATGCACGGCGGCTTCTCGATGAGCGAGCCCGGGTGCGGTTCCGACGTGCAGGCGATACGCACGCGCGCGGTGCGCGGCAACGGGGATTACGTCATCAATGGCACCAAGATGTGGGCGACCAACGGCGAGCACAGCACCGTGGTCGCCACGCTGGTCAAGACTGACCCCGAGGCGCGCCCGCCCCACAAGGGGATGGCGTGCATCCTCGCCGAGAAGCAGTACGCGGGCTTCACGTCCAGCCGGAAGATCGAGAAGCTGGGCTACAAGGGCGTGGAGACAACCGAGCTGGTCTTCCAGGACAACCGCCAGCCCGCCGCCAACCTTCTCGGGGGCGTGGAAGGGCGCGGCTTCCAGCAGATGATGGCCGCCATCGAGGTGGGCCGCATCAACGTCGCCGCCCGGGGCGTCGGGGTCTCGCAGCGGGCCTTCGAGCTCGCCATCGCCTACGCCCAGGAGCGGCACACGTTCGGCAAGCCCATCGCCCAGCATCAGGCCATCCAGTTCTACCTGGCGGAGATGGCCACCAAGATCGAGGCCGCCCGGCTGCTGACCCGCAAGGCGGCCCGGCTCAAGGACTCAGGCGAGCGCGTCGACGTCGAGGCGGGGATGGCCAAGCTGTTCGCGACCGAGGTCTGCATGGAGGTGGTCACCACGGCGATGCGCGTCTACGGCGGCTACGGGTTCAGCAAGGAGTTCCCTATCGAGCAGCTCTACCGCGACGCGCCCCTGCTGATCATCGGCGAGGGCACCAGCGAGATCCAGAAGTTGATCATCGCCAAGGGCCTGCTGGAGCGTCACCGGGTCCGCTGAGGACCGGCGCCGGTCGAACCCTGCTGAGCGGCTACCACCACGTCCACGAGTGGTGGTGGCGCCGCCCCGTGCCGCTGCTGCCGTCGACGCCGTCGCGGCTGTCGACGCCGAAGCCCAGGGCGCCGGCGATGAGCAGCGCGACCAGGAACACGACGAACGCCACTGCGAACGGATCCATGTTGCTCACCCTACTCTCTCTGCCGGTTGGACGCAAAACTCGTTGCCCTCGGGGTCGAGCATCGTGGTCCAGCGATCGCCGTTCTCGGCGAACAGCCGGCCCCGCACCGCCCCCAGCGCCTCCAGCCGGTCCACCGCCGCCCCCATGTCCGCGGCGTTGAGGTCGAGGTGCCAGCGGTTCTTGGCCACTTTGCTCTCCGGAACGCGCTGGAAATAGAGGCGGGGGAGGCGGGGCTGCGCGGGACGGGCCGACGCCCAGCCCAGCCCCTCACCCTCGGCGACGTACCCCAGGGCCGCGGCCCAGAAGTCGCGGAGCGGGGTCGGATCGACGCAGTCGACGGTGATGTTCCCGATCTCCATTCTGACCTCCCCAGCTCAGACGCAGCGGGCTTTGGGGGGCAGCGTCGCGGGCACGAAACGCCCGCACACACGGTGGGCCACGCCCACGGGGTCGAGCGGCTCGTCGATGGGGCGGCGGCGGCCGCTCGACCGGCGCAGCCGGTGCAGTTCCTCGTGGCGCATCGCCACCAGGACCTCCATCTCGATGGGATGCATTGCCGGGCTCCTGCTCTCTTCCTAACTGGCTTGGTTATTATGAGGGTTATAAGGGTAACCCGTCAATCACAAGTACAAGTTATGATCCTCACCGCCATGGCGCTGTCCGACACCGATCCCGGCCTGGGGAGCAAGCCCGCCCCCGGCGAGCTTGCCTATATCCAGGCGTTCGTGAACACCAGGAACCCCGAGGAGGTTTCCGACGCGGTGCAGACGCCGGACCAGATGCGCGAGTGGCTGATGGCCGTGGGTCTGCTCCCTGGTCGGGCCCCCATGGTCAGCGCCGCCGACCACGCCCGCCTGGTCGCGCTCCGCGAGGCCCTGCGCCAGCTCCTCCTGGCCAACGGCGGGGCGGTGGTGGACCCGGAGGCCGTCGCGCTCATCGAGCGCGAGGCCGTGGCAGCACCCGCGGCGCTGCGCCTGCGCGCCGGCGGATCGCCCGTCCTCGAGGGCACGGGCGCGGGGATCAACCAGGTCGTCTCCCGACTTCTCGCCGCCATTGCGGTCGCCGGCGTGGACGGCACCTGGCGGCGGCTCAAGGCATGCCGCAGCGACAGCTGCCTATGGGCCTTTTACGACGCCTCCCGGAACGGTTCTGGGGCGTGGTGCACCATGTCGGAATGCGGAAACCGGGCCAAGGCGCGCCGCTTCAGGAGCCGCCACGCCGCCCACGCCGCGTCCGCCCTGGCCGCGGCCGGTCACGCGGGCGGTCCCACGTAGCGGGCCGACAGCACCGCGCCGTCGGTCACGCCGAGCACCCACGTCGAGGCCTTCGGCCACGCCGGGGGATCGAGCAGCAGACCCCGGACATCGAGGTGGAGCACGAGTTCGCTGACCACGTCGCCGTGGCTGCAGAGCACGGTGTCCCCGCAGCTCGCGACCAGGTCGAGAACCGCCGCCAGCGGGCTGCCCTCGCGCAGCGCCGCTGCGTCCCGGACCGCCAGCGCCAGGGCGGCGGCCAGCGGCTCCACGGTCTGGCGGCAGCGCACGTAGTCGCTGGAGAGCACGGCCGCGGTCGCGCGCACCCCGTGGGGCTCGAGGACCGTGAGCAGCCCCTGCGCCTGGCGGCGACCGGCGCCTGTCAGGGGCCGGCTCTCATCAGAGCTCTCCCAACTGTCGCGGTCGCCGGCCGCGGCATGCCGCACCAGAAAGACGGTGCTCCGAGCGCTCAGCCGGCGGCCTCCGAGCCGTCGGCCAGGGCGCCGAAGAGGGTCGCGTCCCGCTTGTAGGTCAACAGCTCACGCGCCGGGAGGATGGTGAGCCAGCGCACCTCATCGATCTCCGCGTTGGGGGTGAAGCGGCCTGAGACCGCCTTCATCAGGTAGTAGTAGACGACCTTGGCCCGGCCCTTGCGGTCGAGGTAGCTGGTGGTTCCGAGCGGGCGGAGCAGGCGGCAGCGCATGCCCGTCTCCTCGGCGACCTCGCGCAGCGCGGCTTCCTCCTCGGTCTCGCCGGGGTCCACCTTGCCCTTTGGGAAGGTCCAGTCGTCGTAGGCAGGCCGGTGCACCACCACGTACTCGACGCTGTTGCCGGGACCGCTGCGCAGGACCACCCCGCCGGCAGCGCGCACCACCGTGACGCCGGGATCCCTCAGCTCCAATTGGGCCACTCCCTGCGCAGCCGCTTGTAGGCCTGCGCCCAATGCTCCCGGCCGTGCTGGGCGACGCTCAGCTCCTGGGCATGGAGCTCACCGGCCACGAAGGCATTCCGGACCCCGCGACGGCCGTGGGCGCGCAGCCACTCGGCGGCGACGACGGCATCGTGAAACTCGCCGAGCACCTCCTGCAGGCTCGCGGCGGCGCGGGCGAAGGCGCCGGCGCGCCGGCCCAGGACGGGAGCCACCGCCTCAGCGGCGTAGCGGCAGCGCTTGGCGTGGATGCGAATCTGGTGGAGCGCCTCGTCGGCGGGCTCGTCGCCGAGCTGCCCGACGGCCTTGCGAAGCTTGCGCCAGGGGATCGCCACCAGCTCCGGGCAGACGTCGGCCGCGGGGTGGGCGGCCAGCTCGGTCAGCTCGGGAGCCTGGGCGGCTGCCACGAGGCGATCGAGGAGGGCCACGTAGCGCGGCGTGCGGATGGTCGCGGCCAGCTCGGTCCGGGCGGCATCGACCGCGGCGTCGAGGGCAGAGACGATGCGCAGGCCGACGGCCGCGTCGGTGCCGGGGAGGGCGGCGGCCCGGACGCGCAGGCGCATCGCCAGCACCTCGGCGTCGCGCACCGCCCCCAGCTCCTCGGCAAGCCAGCGCAGCTCCTCGCGAAGCGGCTCGCCGAAGGCGGGCTCGACCAGGGGGGCGAAGGTGCGCAGGTCGCTGCGCAGCCGGCGGGTCGCGACGCGCGCCTGGTGGACATCCTCGGGCTCCAGGTCGAGACGAAGCCCGGCGTCGTGCTCGAGGGCGCGCAGGACCGACGCGCCGATCGCGCGCCGCACCGCATCTGCGGCGGGGCTCTCCCGGCCGACCTCGAGCAGCACCACCTCGGCGGGGTCGGCGGCGCGGGCCCCGAGGGCGCGAACAAGCTTGGGGGCGGGGCGCACGACGCCGCAACCAGCGGCATGAAGGCGCTCGACAATGGCCGTCAGCAGGGCGCGCGGGGCGCCGTCGGCGACGTCGACCTCGACCTCGCGGAAGCGGCCGGCCACGCGCCGGCCGTCGAGCACGCTGACCTCGTCGTCATCGATCTCGGCCAGGCGGCGACCCTCGTTGGTCTGGAGCAGCACCCGCCGGCGCGCCGTGCGCAGGCGCGCCACCGGGCGCAGCGGGGCGCTGCGGACGTACGCCGTGAGCAGTCCGACGGCCTCTGGCGGCGGGGTCGACGGCGGTCCGGTGAAGTGCACCACGCGGGGCGGCCCCGACCCCGCCCGCTGCGGAAGGCGGACCGTCCAGCCGGCGCCTGCGCGGTGGCGCAGCTCCGCCCCCCAGCGCACCAGGCGCAGGTCGGGAGTGTCGAGGTAGACGGTGACGAGCGTCCGCTGGTCCGCGGTGGTTGCCACCACGTCGTGGGCGACCCCCCCGAGATCAAGCAGCCGGAACTGAGGGGGAGCGCTGAAACGGACGGTCTGCTCGGGGACCACCTCGTCGTCCACCGCGGGCGGTTCCGGCTCCGGCGGCTTCGGCTCCGGCGGCTTCGGCTCCGACGGCTCCGGCTCCGACGGCTCGGGTGGGGCCGGCTCCGGCTCCGGCGGTTCCGGCGTGGGCGCGGACGCGGGCCCGGCCGCGCCATTGCTGTCGATCTCGACCTCAGCGGGGGACACGAGCGGCGCGGGCAGGTCGGGCAGGTCCTCCGGGGGAACGCTGGCCTCGACCGCTGGATCCTCCGCTCCGAAGCTCACGCGCCCGCCCCGGCGCGGGCCAGGGCCAGCTGCCGGAGCCGGCGCTGGCTGTCGAGCCCGCCCGCGCCGGCCAGCTTCTTCCAGCTGCCGTCGCCGGCGAGCTCCCAGGCGAGGGTGTCGTCGGCGAGCACGATCTCGCAGATCTCCGCCAGTCGCGCCTGGAGAGCGGGGTCGAGGACTGGGGTCACCGCCTCCACCCGCCCGTCCAGATTGCGCGCCATGAGATCGGCGGAGCCGATGTACCAGTCGGCCTCGCCGTCCGGGCCGAAGCGGTAGATGCGCGAGTGCTCGAGGTAGCGGCCGAGCAGGCAGCGCACCCGGATGCGCTCGCTGAGCCCGGCGACGCCCGGACGCAGCCCGCAGCACGACCGCACGATGAGGTCGACCTCCACGCCCGCCTGCGAGGCCTCGTACAGGGCGTCACACACCTCGGTGTCCACGAGGTTGTTCACCTTCAGGACGATGCGGCCCTCGGCGCCGCGCCGCGTCTCGCGGCGCACCAGGGCGAGCAGGCCGCTGCGCATGGTCCCGGGCGCCACCAGCAGCCTGCGGAACTCGGACTGCTTGGAATAGCCGGTGAGGTGATTGAAGAGGTCGGTCAGGTCCTCGCCGACCTCGGGGTCGGCCGTCAGCACCCCGAGGTCCTCGTAGAGGCGGGCGGTGACCGCGTTGTAGTTACCCGTGCCGACATGGCAGTAGCGGCGCACGCCGCGGGCCTCGCGGCGCACCACCAGGGAGACCTTGGCGTGCGTCTTGAGCCCGACCATGCCGTAGACGATGTGCACGCCGGACTGCTCCAGACGGCGGGCCCATTCGATGTTCGCCGCCTCATCGAAGCGGGCCGTCAGCTCCACCAGCGTGACCACCTGCTTGCCCGCCTCGGCGGCGGCGATCAGGGCGCTGACGATGGGGCTGTCCCCGTCGGTGCGGTAGAGCGTCTGCTTGATGGCGAGCACGTCGGGGTCCGCAGCGGCGGTCTCCAGGAACGCCTCGACGCTGGTGGTGAAGCTGTCGTAGGGGAGGTGGATGAGCACGTCGCCCTGGCCCACGACGTCGAAGATGTCGGGCCCTCCCTCGCGGCCCACGGCGGCGAGGCGGGGTTGGGTGAGGGGGATCCAGGGCTCGTCCTTGAGCTCGGGACGATCGAGCCGGTGCAGGGCCCACAGACCGCTCAGGTCCAGCGGGCCATCGAGCACGCAGACGTCCTCCTCGGCGATCTCCAGCTCACGGAGGAGGAGGCTCTGGACCTCCTGGGTCATGCCCCTCTCGACCTCGAGGCGCACCACCCGGGGAGCGCGGCGCCGCTGTTTGAGGACCTCGGTGACGGCGGCGAGCAGGTCCTCGGCGTCATCGTCGTCGAGCGTGTAGTCGGCGTTGCGCGTGACGCGAAAGGGGGTGTGGTCGACGACGGTCATGCCCGGGAAGAGCCGGCTGAGGTGGGCGGCGATCACCTGCTCCAGGGGCACGAAGCGCTCCCGGTCCGGCATGACGATGAAGCGCGGCAGCGAGGGCGGCACCTTGATGCGGGCGATGCGCATGGTATCGCCGGCAGACTCGGCGACGACGACGGCGAGGTTCAGGCTGAGGTTGCTGATGTAGGGGAAGGGATGGGCGGGGTCGACGGCCAGCGGGGTCAGCACCGGGAAGATGCGCTCCTCGAAGACCTGGTCCAGATGGCTGCGATCGTCGGCATCGAGGGACGAGTAGTCGCTGAAGCGGATGCCCACCGCCGCCAGCGCCGGGACGATGTCGTCCAGGAAGATGCGCTGCTGGCGCTGGGCCAGGGCGCGGGCGCGCTCCCCCACGGCGGCCAGCTGCTCGCCGATGGACATCCCGTCGGCGGAGAGCGTGGGCCGCCCGGCGAACTGCTGTTCCTTCAGAGCACCGACCCGGACCTGGAAGAACTCGTCGAGATTGCCCGAGAAGATGGCCAGGAACTTGGCGCGCTCCAGCAGTTTCTGGGTTGGGTCCTCGGCCTGGGCGAGCACGCGGGCGTTCCAGTCGAGCCAGGAGAGATGTCGGTTCAGGTAGCGGGAACCCCCGGGCCCAGCCAGGTTCATCTCGGGCCCAGGGGGCGCGACCGCTGTGTTTGAGGGGCGCTCCCGGACCGGGCGAGGAGCCGCCGTTGCGGCCACGTCAGCAGGCGTGGCACCGCTGACGGTGCTGGTCATGTCGCGCGCATTGTCGGGCATCGCACCGCATCCGTTGCAGCCCCGGCGGCGGAGGGGCGGTCAGGCCTGGGCGGCGACCAGGGGCTCGTCGAGCCGGTCGAGGCGGTAACCCACCCCGAAAACGGTGGTGATCCGGAAGGACAGCGCCTCGAAGCGCTCGAACTTCTCGCGCAGCCACCGCACGTGGACGTCGACGGTCTTGCGGTCGCCGTAGAAGTTGCTGCCCCACACCTGCTGGATGAGGAACTCTCGGGATTGCACCTTGCCGGCGTGGGCGAGCATGAAGCTGAGGAGGTCGAACTCCTTGGGAGCCAGCCGCACCTCGGTCGCGTCGACGTGCACGGTGCGCGCCCCCCGGTCCATGCGGAAGTTCCCCACCACCTCGACCTCCTTCCCGCGCTTGATCTCCCGGCTCGAGAGCTCGACGCGGCGCAGCAGGGCGGTGATCCGGGCCATCAGCTCGCGCAGCGAGAAGGGCTTGGTGACGTAGTCGTCGGCGCCGATCTGCAACCCGACGATCTTGTCGACCTCCGCCCCCTTGGCGGTGAGCATCAGGATGGGGGTGGTCATCTCCTGGCGGAGGATGCGGCACACCTCAGACCCGTTCAGCTCGGGAAGCATCAGGTCCAGGAGGATGAGGTCGGGGCGCACCCGCCGCGCCTCGGCGAGCGCCTCGGGGCCGGTGCGGGCCTCGCTGACCAGGAAGCCCTCCTTGATGAGGTTGTAGCGGAGGGTGTGGCGGATGTTCTCCTCATCCTCGACCACCAGGATTCGCTTCGGCATTGGCTCTGTGGGCTCCCTGACCTTGCGGCCGTTCGCTAGCCGAGGTCCTCGATGACGCCCACCTCGGTGAAGATGAGGTCCTCGGCGATGTTGGTGACGCGATCGGCGATGCGCTCGAGGTGGTGAGCGATGAACACCAGGTTGGTGGCGCGGAGGACGTTGTCGCCATGGTCGGTCATGGTCTGCACCAGCTCATCGAAGAGACGGTGGTAGATGCGGTCGACGCGGTCGTCGCGGGCGGCGACCTGCCGGGCCCGGTCCACGTCGCGGGCCAGCACCGCGGCCAGGATGTCGCGCACCTGGTCGCTGCAGTACTGGGCCATCTTGGGGATGTCCACAGCCGGCTCCAGCGGCGGCAGGTCGGCGAGGGTGCGCGCGATCTTGGCGATGGAGACGCAGTGGTCGGCCATCCGCTCGAGCTCAGACGCCATGTGGAGCTGGCCCATGATCTCGCGGAGGTCGCTGGCCACCGGCGCCTGGGTGAGGATGGTCTGGAAGACCAGCTCGCGCAGCTGGCGCTCCAGGTCGTTGACCTCGGCATCCTCCTCGATGACGGCCGTGCACAGGTCGACGTTGCGCTCGGTCAGCCCCCACATCGACTTCTCGATGGCCCGGTCGACGAACTCTCCGAGGCGCAGCGTTCCCGAGCGCAGCCGCTCCAGCTCGTCGCGCAGCTCGGGACGGTGGGTGTGCTCGCCGTGCTCGGCGAGCGGGGGGGGCTGGGTCATCCGAAGCGCCCCGTGATGTAGTCCTCAGTACGGCGGTCCCGGGGCCGGTTGAAGAGCTCCTGGGTGGGCCCGTACTCGACCAGCTCCCCGGCGCGGCCCTCCCCCATGAGCATGAAGGCGGTGTAGTCGCTCACTCGCGTGGCCTGCTGCATGTTGTGGGTCACGATGATGATGGTCACCGACTCGCGTAGCTCGCGCAGCAGCTCCTCGATGCGCAGGGTGGCGATGGGGTCGAGCGCCGAGCACGGCTCGTCCATGAGGATCACCTCGCACTCCACGGCCAGGGTGCGGGCCAGGCACAGGCGCTGCTGCTGACCGCCGGAGAGCCCCAGCGCCGACTTGCCGAGCCGGTCGTTGACCTCGTCCCAGAGCGCCACCCGCCGCAGGCTGCGCTCCACCACCTCGTCGAGCCTGGCCTTGGGCCGTCTGCCCTCCAGGCGCAGCCCGTACGCGACGTTCTCGTAGACCGAGGTCGGGAAGGGGTTGGGTCGCTGGAACAGCATGCCGATCCGCCGGCGCGTGCTGATCACGTCGGTGCCGGGGCGGTTGATGTCGACCCCGTCGACCAGCACCTCGCCGTCGAGGTGGAAGCCGGGGATGAGGTCGTTGATGCGGTTGAGGCTTCGCAGCAGCGTCGACTTGCCGCAGCCCGAGGGCCCGATGATGGCCGTGATCTCCCGATCCGCCCCCAGGAACCCGATGTTGCGGCAGGCCAGGAAGTCGCCGTAGTGGAGGTTGAGGTTCCTGGTCTCGAGCTTGACGGCCGTCGGTCTCACCACGGCGGCCGGGGTCCCTCCGGCCACTGGGGCGGCACCCAGGTCGGGGCCGGCGCCGGGTTGCTGCTCGATCGGCTGCACGCTCACGTCAGATCCCCTGCAGGCGGCGGACGGTGTAGCGACCGAGCCCGCGCGCCCACAGGTTAAAGAACAGGACGAGGAGAAGGAGCAGAGCGGCGATCCCGTCCGAGTATTGGGTGGAGTCCGTGACCACGCCGGGGTCGACCTGGATGCGGAACTGGTAGAGGTTGACCGCCAGGGTGTCGCCGGCGGCGAAGGGGTCCAGGTTGTAGTTGTTGGCGGTGGTGATGGCCCCCGCGGCCCCCGCGAAGAGGATGGCCGCGGCCTCACCGAAGGCGCGTCCGGCGATCAGGATGATCCCGGTGATCAGGCCCGGTAGCGCGGCGGGCAGCAGCACCCGCCTGATCGTCTCCCAGCGCGTCGCCCCCAGGGCCAGGCTGCCCTCGCGCAGCGCCGGGGACAGGTTGCGCAGCGCATCCTCGGTGACCCGTACCGCGTAGGGCAGGTTGATGACCACCAGGCAGAGCGCCGCCGCCAACCGGCTGGGCTTGGTCCCGGTCGCCTGCACGAACAGCGAGAACCCGAAGAGGCCGACGACGATGGAGGGCAGCGTCGCCAGGGTCTCCGTGGCGCGCCGGATCGCGTTGGTGACCCTGCCCGTGCCGGCGTATTCCGCGAAGTAGACGCCCGCGAACAACCCCAGGGGCACCGTCAGGATCATCGACAGGACGAGCACGTAGAACGTGTTGTAGAGCTGCGGTCCCACCCCGCTGCCCGGTCCGCCCGGGTTCGGGGGCTTCGTGTAGAACTCGAGGCGGCGCAGCTCCGAGAAGCCGTGCACGACGAGGTACACGACGATGTATGCGAGGAGGGCGACCAGGAGGACCGCCAGCCCGCGAATCACTGCCAGGGCCACTGTGTTCGCGAGGCGGG
>DATDHG010000066.1:0-3953 GCA_036521675.1 Candidatus Dormiibacterota bacterium | reverse complement strand
ACACGTCCGCGCCGCAGGATGACGACCTCGTCGGTCGCCGCCAGGATCTCGTCGAGCTTGTGGGAGATCAGCACCACAGCCCGGCCCTCGTCGTGAACGACATGCCGCAGAACCTCGAAGAGGTCGCGGGATTCGGCGATGGTCAGCACCGACGTCGGCTCGTCGAGGACCAGCACGCGGGGATCTCGTGCCAGGCACTTGATGATCTCGACGCGCTGCCGCTGACCCGCGCTGAGATCGCGGATCCGCGCCCGTGGATCGACGGCGAGCCCATAGCGCCGGCCCACCTGCTCGACCCGCTCCGCCGCGGTGCGCGGATCGACCCGGCCGCGCTCGCCGAGGGTCAGGTTCTCCCAGACCGTGAGCGGCTCGATGAGGCTGAAGTGCTGATGCACCATGGCCAGCCCCGCCGCCGCCGCGTCCCGGGGGTCGCGGATGGTCACCGGGCGCCCGTCGAGAAGGATCGAGCCCGCGTCAGGCTGCAGAAGGCCAAGGAGGACCTTCATCAGAGTGGACTTGCCGGCCCCGTTCTCGCCCAGCATGCCCGTGATCCCGCCACGGCGCACGGTGAGGTCGATGGCGGAGCAAGCGACAACGGCGCCGAAGCGCTTGCTGATGCCCTGCATCTCGACCGCTGGGGCGGCGGAGGCGTCAGGCGCCTCCGCCGCGGGAGGGACGGTATCCACCGTCACAGGAAAGCTGTCTCCTAGCTGCCGTTGACGATCTGGTCCGGCTTCACGGCTCCGGAGCCGATCTGCTGGATGAGGGCATCAACCATCTGCTTCTGGGTGCCGGTCGGGCTGCAGATGATGACCGTGGGAACCGGGTCCTTGCCCATGTGCCACACGTGCGCGGTCCCGATCGTCAGGGTGCCCTTGGCGAAGGGGGCCAGGGCCGCGGCGAAGTAGTCGCCGGGGCTGAAGATCACCGAGACGGCGTATGCGGGCGTCCCGCCGCCGCACCGGTTGGTCCCTGGCGTCAGCTCAGGAATATTGTGCTGATCGCCGAGTGCCGCGACGGCGTCGGTGGCGCCGCCCAGGTACGGATAGATGATCCCCACGCCCTGGGCGATCTGCGCGTTGGCCGCCGTGACCGCCAATCCGGAGTCGTCGAAGCTACCGGTGTACGCCGTCAGCACCGTGGCGGTGGGAATCACGTTCTGGATGCCCTTGGTGTAGGCCTTGGCGGCCTGCTTGGCGAAGTCAAGCTCGGGGCCGGTGATGAAGCCTGCCTTGGTCGAGCCATTCGCCTGCATGATCAGCCCAGACGCGTAGCCGGCGGCGTAGAGGCTCTCGTTGACGTCGTCCTGCGACTGGACGAAGTACGGAGTCTGCACAACTCCCTGACCGCCCGCCACGTACCAGACGGTGTTCTGGCAGACGGCCTCCTGCGAGACGGGAATGGCGTCCTTCAGCTCGCTCGCCGCCACCGCCACCATGTCGACATGCTGCCGGCAGAGGTTGCGCGCCTGGTTGACCGCGTCCGCGGGATTGATCTTGTTGATGGTGATGACCTGCCAGCCGTTCTTGGTCGCGTACAGCTTGGCCGTGTCCACGAAGCTCTCGTAGTAGCCGTGGTCGTTGGTGTCGCCGGGGCTCAGGATGCCGATGACCACCTTGCCGTCGCAGTTGACGTCAGGCTCGTGAGAAGGCTGGAAACCGGTGGCGGCGGTACCCGTCCAGCCCCACGGGCCGGTGCCGCCCTGGCTCCCGCACGTGCCCGTGCCCAGGCTGTTGGCCGACGCGGCGGAGCTTGCGCTCGACGAGGAGCTGCTGCTGCCGCACGCGGCGGCCATCAGCGCCAGCCCCCCCACCACGGCCATGCCGAGGCGCAGCCGTGCCGTGTGTCCTGTTCTGTCGTCCACTGTCTTCAGTCTCCTCGTCCGTCCAACCTGCGCTCGATTCCCTGTCCGTTGCTCGCCGGCCCACACCGCCGGCCGGCGTGCGCGACCGCTCGTCTCCATCAAGCCCTCCTCATACGTCTCTGTGCGCCTCGGGGGCGCCCCACTGGATGATCTGCAGATAGTTGCCGTCAGGGTCCGCGAGGGTGCCGATCAGCCCGAACGGCATCTGCTCGACCTCGCGCACCCAGCGCACGCTCTGGGTCTTCAGGTGCGACTCGAGGGCCCGGCAGTCGTCCACGTTCATGTTGATGATCACCCGGGCGGGTTCCTTGGTCGGACCGCTGACGTCGGTGTGGGCCTCGATGAACAGCTGGAAGCCGCCGAAGTCGAAGGCGCCCATCTCGTTGGCCGTGACACCGAATGCCCGCTGATACCAGTCCTTCATCACGTCAGCCTGGGAGGAGCCCACCAGCAGGCTCGCGATCGGGGGAACCGCCATGTCAGACCACTCCTTTGTGTGCAGCGGATGAGACCGTCAGCGCTGCGACACCGCGGATCCGGTCGAGCGTCGTGCGCTTGTGCGTGTATGCGGTTGCCAGGGGAATCCCGGCGGCGAGGTCGGCGAGGATGCGCTGCTCGGCCTCCGCCAGCAGCGCGCCGTCGTCGCGGAGCGTGGCCTCGAGCTCGCGGGGCAGGCACACGGCGCCGCCCGCGTCGAGCACCACCAGGTCGCCGTCCGACACCGGCGTCGCGCCGATCCGCACGGGGCTGCGGGTGGCGGCGACATGGGCGAGGCCCACCGCCCCGCAGGTGTGCTGGGCCGAGGCGAACAGAGCGAATCCAAGTCCGTCGAGCGCAGGCAGGTCACGCGTCGCGCCGTCCACCGCCGCCCCCTGCAGGCCCGCCTGCAGGGCTGCCCTGGCGAGGATCTCGCCGAAGACGGCGCCCGCGATCCCCCCGGCGCCGGCGATCACCAGGATGCCGCCGTGGAGCGCCTCGCTGAGCAGCTCGTAGAGCGGGGTGAGCCCGCGCTCGCCGCCGCCCGGCGCGATGGTGACGGTGATCGCGGGGCCGCTCACAGGCGTCCGCGGCGGAACCAGCGTCCGCAACGGCGGCGTCAGCCAGATGCTGAGCGCGCGCGCGGCGGCACAGTCGGCCATCGCCGTGGTCGGAGGCTGATGGACGCCGCTCACGCCGGCGCCTCGGCCCGCCGCGCCGGCTGCGGCCAGCTCTCGCGGTAGCGCCGCACCAACCAGCGGTTGAACTGTCGCAAGGTCTCCTCCTGCCAGGAGTAGCGGCCGCGGGGGGCGAACCGCGAGTGCAGGCCCTTCTGGACCATCTCGTCCGCGTGCACGTCCTGGACGTTGAAGTTGTTGACGCCTGCCTTGGCCTGCTCGAAAAGGAGGTCGAACAGCGGCTCTTTGAGGGCCGCCGGGTCGAAGCAGTAGCCGATCGTGATGCTGATCTCGTCCGCCGACTGCGGACAGATGATGAAGTACGCGACCTCATCCGGCACCACGGCGATCGCGAGGGTGGGTGGCAGCAGCATGAACGAGCCCCGGCGGCGCTCCTCCTCGGAGAGTTCGGGAAAGACCGGGAGCAGGCAGCGCATCGTGGGGTTGAACGACCCGTCGCGCTGCGTGAAGTGCTGGACGCGCACGACCGCGTTGTCGTCGTCGTCCCACTCCGGGAACTCGTTCATGTGGCTGGGCGCGAAGTCCTGGAGGTGGCCGTGCAACCGGCTGGCGTGGTAAGGGTCGTTGAAGTTCTCCATCATGACCTTCCAGTTCCAGCGCAGCCCCTCCAGCACGCCGCCGTCGAGCGTGGTGGCGCGCTCGAGGTGGAAGTTGCGGAGCACGGCATCCGCCTTGGCCAGGCCGGCCGCGAGCTGCCGGGGCGCGGGGTCGAAGCTTGTGAAGACGAAGCCGTTCCACACCTCGACCGGCAGGCTGGGGAGCGGGTGATCCGCTTTATCGAACCCGACCGCGCGATCCATCTCCGGGCAGCCGAGCAGGCGGCCGTCGGTGCCGTAGGTCCAGTGGTGGTAGGGGCACAGGAAGCTGGTGACGTGGCCGCGCCCCTCGGCCACCACCATGCCGCGATGCCGGCA
>DATDHG010000065.1:0-3741 GCA_036521675.1 Candidatus Dormiibacterota bacterium | reverse complement strand
CGAGGACTTTGCCGCAACTCACGGCGCGGACCCGTCCGACCTCGCGACCGTGGAGACCTTCGCCGGTGAGCACGGCTTGAGCGTGGTCCGCGCCGACGCGGCGCAACGGACCGTGGTCGTGGCGGGGAGCGCCGCTGCGATGACCACCGCCTTCGGTGTGACGCTGGCCCGCTACCGCGCCGGCGACGCGGGTTTCCGCGGCAGAAGCGGCACGGTGTCACTGCCCGCGTCTGTTGCCGCCGTCGTCGAGGCGGTGATGGGCCTCGACGATCGCCCCCAGGTGGTCCCCCAGTTCCGGGTTCGACCGGCGCTCCAGGCGGCGGCGCTCCAGAGCTCGTTCGATGCACCCCAGGTCGCAACCCTCTACTCCTTCCCCACGGGAGTCGACGGCACCGGACAGACCATCGCCATCCTCGAGCTGGGGGGCGGATATCACGCGGCGGACCTCGACGCCTACTTCTCGCGACTAGGGCTCAAGACCCCGCAGGTCACGCCGGTTTCGGTCGACCACGGCCGCAACCAACCAGGCAACCCAGCCGATGGTGAGGTGGAGCTGGACATCGAGGTGGCCGGCTCCGTGGCCCCCGGGGCGCACCTGGCGGTCTACTTCGCGCCCAACACCGACCGGGGGTTCCTCGACGCGCTCTCCACCGCCGTCCACGACGCGGTCCGCAAGCCGTCGGTGGTCTCGATCAGCTGGGGTGGGCCCGAGAACGCCTGGTCGCAGCAGGCGATGGCCGCGCTCGATGCCGCGCTGCAGGACGCCGCCGCTCTCGGTGTGACCGTGTGCTGCGCGAGCGGCGATGACGGCTCGTCCGACCGGGTCTCGGACGGACTCGCCCACTGCGACTTCCCGGCGTCGAGCCCGCACGCGCTCGCCTGCGGTGGGACCAAGCTGGAGGCGACGGGCGGCAAGCTGGTCAGCGAAACGGTGTGGAACGAGCCCGCGGATGGGGCGAGCGGCGGCGGCGTCTCCGACGTGTTCGCCCTGCCGTCCTACCAGGCCGGCGCGGGCGTGCCGCCCTCGGCCAACCCCGGCAGCCGCGTGGGCAGGGGCGTGCCGGACGTGGCGGGCGACGCCGATCCCCAGACGGGCTACAACGTCACGGTGGACGGCCAGCAGACGGTGATCGGCGGGACGAGCGCGGTCGCGCCGCTCTGGGCAGGTCTGATCGCGCTGTGCAACCAGGCCCTGGGGCGGTCCGCCGGCTACATCCATCCGATGCTGTACGCACCGACGGCGTCGCGCGGGTTCACCGACATCACCAGCGGGAGCAACGGCGCGTATTCCGCCCGTGCCGGCTGGGATGCGTGCACGGGGTTGGGCACCCCGGTGGGTACGAGCATCCTTGCGACGCTCCGTGCCGGGCTCGCCAGAGGCGCGGGCGCCTCGAGTTCAGCTGGACGCACGCCCGGGCGCTGAGTCTCTGACCCCTCGCGATTCGGCGCGTGGCGCCCCGCCTGACGGGGCCCGGGCGCCCGTGCACTCTACGATGGCCCAGTGCCCCAGGACGAGCCACCGCAGCTCGTGAAGGAGGGCATCGCGCTCTTCAACGCCCGCCGCTACTTCGAGGCGCATGAGGTCCTCGAACAGGCGTGGCTCGCGGAACGTGGCCGCGTGCGGTACCTGTACCAGGGAGTGCTGCAGGTCGGTGTCGGGCTGCACCACGCTCAGGGTGGCAACCGTCGCGGTGCCATCGCGCTCCTGGATCGCGGTATGGCTCGCCTGGATCAATTCCGGCCGCAGGCCGGGGGAGTCGACGTCGAACGGCTGCTGCGCGACACCCATCGCGCCCGGCAACGGCTGGCGCTACCGGACGGCCTGACGGACTTCGACTGGTCGCGTGCGCCGCGCGTTCACCTGGTGGAACGCCGACGTGACGTGCATCGCGAGCGGGGAGGCGAATAACCCCTTCGTCGCAGGTTCGTCAGTCTCCTTGCGCCGGACGGCTCGGATCGGGTGCAGCGAGCACGTGGCGGAACATCACATAGATCACGAGGTCGTACACGACCTTCACCGCGCCTGCAACCAGGAATGGCGCCGCAAGCGAGATCCGCTGCATGAGGACGCCGGCCACAGCCGGCCCGGCCGGGCGCCCGACGTAGCGCGCGCTATTCGTGTACGCGGCCGCGGCCGTCCGCTCCGATGGCTCGACGATGGCTGCGACGAAAGCCTGGCGTGCGGGGACATCCATCTGAGAGAGCGCGGACCGAGCGAGGAGGACGGCAACCGCCGACCCGAGGCTGGGCATCAACGGCACCGCCGCGAGCAGGATGTTCGACGGCAGGTGGGTGAACACCATGGTCTGTAGGAGGCCCAGGTGGGGAGCGAGCCGGCCGGCGACGAGCGACGATCCCGCCTGCAGCAGACCGGCGGCGAAGAAGACGACCCCCATGAGCTCCGTCGAGGCTCCGTATCGGCGCGCGAACCAGAAGACCAGGAAGCCCTGCACCACCAGCCCGCCGGCGAAGGCGTCGACGGCGAAGAGGCCGGCGAGGCGCTGCACGTTGCGTCGTGACCGCGTGAGCGGTCCGCCGGTGAGCGGATGGGTGGGCGCCCGGTCGCTCCTCGCCGAAGGAAGCCGCGCGGCGATCGCAACACACGCCACGGCCGCCACCGGGAACGCGAGGAGCCAGCGCTGACCGGCGGGGACTGCGGGAATCGCCCGGTGGAGGGCGGCCGTCCCGCCGGCGAGCAGCGCTCCGAGCGATCCGGCCAGGTAGGCCACCGCGTTGTACCGCCCGAAGAGTCGCGCCCGCGCGTCTGCGGGCGCCTCGGCGAGCATGGCCTGTTCGAGCGAGGTGATCGGTCCGGACTCGTTGGCGTCGGTCGACAGCGTGCCGGTGACCGCGGCGAGGACCAGCGCGGGGAGCCATGACGTGAGCGCGAACACGGCGCCGCTGATCCCCATCGTCGCGAGCAGAACGCGGTAGACGCGCCGCCGGCCGGCACGGTCGCCCCAGCGCCCGACCACGACCGAGGTGAGCGCCATGCCGGCCAGCATCACGCTGAACACGAGGCCGACGGCGGCATCGGACAGACCCTCTGAGGCCAGCGCAGACCCGAGGATCACCGCGCCGAAACCGTAGACGAGGGCGCGCAGCGCCTGGACGGCGATGACGATCCTCGCGACGTCCGGGGGGGGCGGCTCCGACGGCGCGGCGACCGGGTGCGGAACGACGGTCAGCGGCGGGTGGTCTGGCGCGGCGATGGCGCCACCTCTCGCTGGCACCATGCGTAGAGCGCGTCGTAGACGAAACCACCCTTCTCGAGCAGCCGTTGGTCGTCCGGCTCAGCACTGAGGCCACCCTCGCCGATAGCGAGCAGTCCTGGGCCGAGGGGATCGGTGCCGAGCTCGCCGGCGATGTCGGCGGCATGCACGATGCGCGCGAGACGGACGAGCGCCGCGTCTTCCCCCAGCCCGTAGTCGTCGATCAGCACCTCGAACGTGCACTTATTCTGACAATGGGTGTACTCGGCCCCGGGTGCGTCGAAGGAATGAGCAGCTTCGTCCGCTGCGAACGCGAGGACGCGGTCAGCGGAAACGTAGAGGATCTGCGCCGCGCCGTCGATGAACCGTCGAATCAGCCAGGGGCAGGCGATCCGGTCCGTTTTCGGACGCTCACGGGTGACCCACTTCATGGGCATGCTCCATTGTCCTGAGCCGGACAAGGTTGCGACCGCCGGTACCTGGTTCGCCTCACAGCGGCCGCCCCCCCTGCCTGGTCTGCACGCCGTAC
>DATDHG010000064.1:0-2493 GCA_036521675.1 Candidatus Dormiibacterota bacterium | reverse complement strand
CAACCCTGGGGGCGCACCCCGAGCAGCTTGCCCAGGACGTTGATCATGGTGCGTGCCTTCATGGGGCCGATGCCGGGCAGCGCGGTCAGGCGGCGCTCCAGGGTGCGAGCATCGGCGGCCTCGCGCCAGACCCTGCTCCCGTCACCGCCGTACTCGGCGGCCAACATGGCGCAGAGGCGCTGGACGCGCTCGGCCATCGACCGCGGGAAGCGGTGGATGGCAGGCGGGGTGGAAAACGCGGCACGCATGCGGTCGGTGTCCATGCGGGCCAGGCGAGCCACGTCGAGGGTGCCGAGTCGCTGGCGGATCGTCAGCGGTCCCAGGAAGGCGTGCTGCAGGGTGATCTGCTGGTCGAGGCAGAAGCCGATGAGCAGGGCGTTGGGATCGTCGACGAGCAGCCGGTCGGCCGTGGCGTCGCCGGTCCACGGGAGGCTCTTCAGGGCGGGGGGCGCGGTGGAGCTTGGCATGGCCCCAAGCCTAGAGCAGCGGCACGCGGCGGCGTGGCGAGCGGCCTCGACGCAGCCTCGGCGACGCTTACACTGCGCCCGCGATGTCGTTCCTCGGACGGCTCTTCGGCGGGGGCGGGACGCCCGCTCCTCCGCCCACCACAGTGGTCCTCCCCGACGACCTGGCCGCCGCCCTCACCGCCGACGGGACCGCCCTGCCGGTCGCCGCCGAGGCGGCCCTGCGCGAGGCTCTGGCGGCGCGTCGTCAGGCCGCCGACCGGGCCGCGGCGGCGGCAACCCAGCGCTCGGAGCGGGTGCCTTTCTGGCTGGCCCGCGAGAGCGAGGAGGACGCCGCCATCGAGGATCGACTGCGCGACCGCCTCGAGCAGCGTCGCGCCGGCGACGAGCCCGCCGAGAAGTCCGACTGACGCAGGAGCCCGGGCGGCGGCGCCTCGACTAGAGTGCCCCTGCGCCCGCACCGTCGGGCGGCCCGATCGGCACCCCAGCGAGGTCGTCATGCGCGCAGTCACCTTCCAGGATGTGGGCAAGCTCAGCCTCGAGGACGTCCCCAAGCCCACCCTCCAGGAGCCCACCGACGCCCTGCTGCGCGTGACCAAGAGCGCGATCTGCGGCAGTGACCTTCACGTCCTCAATGGGCGCATCCCCGGGATGATGCCGGGCGGCGTTCTCGGTCACGAGTTCGTCGGGGTCATCGAGGAGGTCGGCCCCGACGTGCGCAAGGTCGAGCCGGGCGACCGCGCGCTCGCCAGCATGACCATCCCCGACGGCGCGTGCTGGTACTGCCAGCGCGGGATGTACAGCCGCTGCCCGGACAACGTCGTGTTCGGCTACGGCGTCTACCTGGGGGATCTCAACGGCGGCCAGGCCGAGTACGTGCGCGTCCCCCGGGCCGACCTCGGGCTGCACCGGCTCGATGCCTCCCTCAGCGATGAGCAGGCCCTGTTCGCAGGCGACATCTTCAGCGCCGGCTACGACTGCGCGGTCGAGGGGCGCATCCAGCCGGGCGACAGCGTCGTGGTGCAGGGCTGCGGGCCGGTGGGCCTGTTCGCCATCCAGGCAGCGCAGACCTTCAAGCCGGGGCAGCTCTTCGCCGTCGACACCGTCGAACAGCGCCTGGAGCTGGCCCAGTCGTTCGGAGCCACGGCGGTGAACGCCAAGCACGTGCATGTGCCCACCTTCGTCCAGGACCACACCGGCGGCCGCGGCGCCGACGTGGTGCTCGAGTGCGTGGGCGCGCTCCCCGCCTTCGACCAGGCCATCGACCTGGTGCGCGCCGGCGGCCGCGTGAGCGTGATCGGTGTGTACAGCGAGCCCGAGCACGCCATCCCCATCAGCACCATCTTCGTCAAGGCGGTCGACGTCAAGTTCTGCGGCACCGCCAACGTCCTGGGTCACTGGGACAGCGTGCTGGAGCTCGTCCGCTCCGGTCAGGCCGACCCCACCGCGATCATCTCCCACCGCATGAACCTCAGCGACGCGCTCGTCGGCTATGAGCTGTTTGCGGCGCGCGAAGCCATGAAGGTGGTGCTGACCCCCTGAGCTGGGTCGCGTGGCGGCGCGCCCGACGAGGGCGGGCCCTGGCTGCGGCGACGGTCGCTGATCAGAACTGGCAGCCGCGGCAGAAGTTGGTGATCTCGCCGCGCGCGGTGAGCTCGCCGATGCGGTGGCCGCAGCGTGGACAGGCCTCGCCGCCCTTCATGTGCACCCGCAGGAAACCGCGGTTTTGCTTCTCGCTGGTGTAGTCGGGCTGGGCGCGGATCTGCTCGATCCCCCAGGGCAGCACCTCCCGCGTTGCCGCCCAGAGACGCTCGATGTCCGGCGGTTTGAGCGTGGTTCGGCGCCGTAGTGGCAGAAACCGAGCCTCCCACAGGATCTCGTCGCTGTAGGCGTTGCCGATGCCGGCCACGAAGGCCTGATTGCGGAGCAGGTTCTTGAGCTCGCCGGGGTGGCGGCGGATGCGCCGGCTCCAGTCGTCGAGCTCCACGGCGTCGGCCTCGGGCCCCAGCTCCGCCCAGCCGGGGACGCC
>DATDHG010000063.1:0-9749 GCA_036521675.1 Candidatus Dormiibacterota bacterium | reverse complement strand
ACGAGGTGAAGAGCTTGCCAACCTGACCAAGCAGATCGACGATGACCTTCTCATCCATTCGCGCGCGCCGAGTATACGGCCCAGATTGCGGGGCGACGACCAACTGTTCGTAGGGCCGACGAACGTCTGTTCGCCATGATGGGCGGACTCGCGTCGCATTTGGGTCACCACTGGAGGGCTGGCGGTGCGCAGCTAGCCGCGTGCCTTGAGCGCCTCGATGAGCTGCGGCACGACCTTGAGCGCATCCCCGACCACCCCCAGATCGGCGAGCTTGAAGATGGGCGCGTCGGCGTCCTTGTTGATGGCCACGATGCTCTTGGCGCCCTTCATCCCCACGGTGTGCTGCATGGCGCCGCTGATGCCGCAGGCGATGTAGACGGCGGGTTTGACCGTCTTGCCGGTCTGGCCCACCTGCATCGCGTAGGGCACCCAGCCGGCGTCGACCACGGCGCGGCTGGCCCCCACCGCCCCCCCGATCAGGCCGGCGAGCTCGTCGAGCATGGCGAAGTTCTTCGGGTCCCCCAGGCCGCGTCCGCCACTGATGACCACGGGCGCGTCCTCGAGCTTGGGACCGCTGGCGACGTCGGCGGCGCTCTCGAGCACGCGCGCCTTCCGGTTTATGTCAGAGATGACGGCATCAACGGTGACCACCAGCGGCGCCCCGCCACCGCCCGGCTCGGCGGGAAAGCTCTTCGCCCTGATGAGTGCGAGCGCCGGCGCGGCGCCGGTGAAGCGGGTGCGGACGACCTGGGTGCCGCCGAACACGGTGCTCTCGACGACCACGCCATCGTCCACGCGCACGTCGAGCCCGTTGGCGATGACCTGCCCACCCAGCCTGGCGGCCAGCCGGCCGGCGACGTCGCGACTGTCGTACGACGATCCGAAGAGGATGAGGTCCGGCCGGTGGACGGGCACCAGCGCGGCCAGCGTATCCGCCGCCGGACCGCCGACGAGCAGCTCGGCAAAGCCCGCGTCGGTGCTGAGATAGACGGTGGTGGCGCCGTGGTCGCCGAGGACGCCGGTGACGGCCTGCGCGTCAGGGTGCAGCACCACCGCCTCGACGGCGCCGCCCAGGCTGCGCGCCTGGGTCCGCAGCTCGAGCGTGGTGGTGGTCGGACGTCCCTCGGAGACCTCCGCGTAGATCCAGGTCTTGGCCACCGCCATCTCAGATCACCTTCCGCTCGGCCAGGAACGCCACGATGCGCGCGGCGGCGGTGCCGTCGTCCTCGACGATCTCACCCGCCCCGCGCTCCTCGGCGGGCAGTACCTCGACGATGACCTGCCCGGCGGCGGCGCTGCCGACGGCGGTGATCCCCAGGTCGGCGGGGGTCAACCTCTCGACGGGCTTGCTCTTGGCCTGCATGATGCCCCGCAGCTGGGGATAGCGGGGGTTGTCGACACCGTTGATGCCGGCGGTGACACTGACGACGCAGGGGGTGGGGGCCGTCACGATGTCGAAGCCGGCCTCGGTCTGGCGCTTGACCCGGACGGTGCCGTCCTGCACGGACACCTCCTTGGCGAACGTCAGCGCGGGGATGCCGAGAAACTCGGCCATGGCCTGGGGCACGACGCCGCTGTAGCCGTCGGTGGACTCAGTCGCGGTGATCACGACGTCGTAGGGTTGGCGCGCTATGGCCGCCGCCAGCACGCGCGCGGTGGTGATCGCGTCAGAACCGACCAGCGCCGCGTCGGTGATGTGCACGGCTCTCGCACAGCCCATCGCCAGCGCTTTTCTGATCGCCTCGGCGCCCTTCTCCGGGGTCATGGACACCACGGTCACGTCGCCGCCAGAGCTCTCGGCGAGCTGCAGGGCGGCCTCGACCCCGAACTCGTCCCCGGGGTCGAGCACCACCTCGACCCCCTCCCGCCGCAGCGTGTGGGTGACCGGGTCGAGCTGACCCACGCTGTTCGGATCGGGCACCTGCTTGACGCAGACGACGACGTTCATGAGCGGCGGCTACTGTAGCGTCCGGTCGCTTCATGACGCGCTGCAGCACGGGCCGGTGCGGGGCGTTAGCGCAGGGCGGGCGGGCCGGTCGCTCCGGGCGGCAGCGGCGGCAGCAGCGGGGCGGGGTCGACGGGCACGTTCTCGATGCGCACCTCGAAGTGGAGGTGGGGGCCGGTGGAGTTGCCCGTCGAGCCCATGAGGCCGATCAGCTGTCCCTTGTGGACGCTGTCGCCGACCTTGACGAGCATGGCCTGGAGATGGCCGTAGAGGGTCAGCGTGTGGCCGTCGAGGGCGACGACGATGTGGTTGCCGTACCCGGTGCTGCCCGGCGACGCGGTGGCCACCACACCGTCGGCGGCGGCGTAGATGGGCGTCCCCAGGGGCCCGGCGAGGTCGATCCCGGTGTGGAAGTGGGCGATCCCGAAGGCTGCCGGCTCGAAGGTGAACGGCGAGGGACCGAAGCGCTGGGCGATGGTGGTCCCGGGGGCTGGCCAGATCAGCCGCGACACGGCGTTCAGCAGCGACGGCGGGATGGCCCCGTGGGCGGCGGCGAGGACCGCGGCGGAGCCGGCCAGCTGGGCGCTGCCCGGGAGCACGGGGAGTCCGGCAAGGTGCTGCTGCAGGTAGTACGCGGCCTCGTCCCAGGCGGCCTGCTCGGCGTCGGAGATGGTCTTGTCGAGCTCGCTGATGCGCAGGTCGGCGACCTGTTGGGCCACCGCCGCGGTCTGCCCGTCGATCTGCGAGATCTCGGTGATCGCGGACCCGGCCTGGGTTCCCAACTTGCGGATCAGGGTCTGCTCGTTGGCGATCTCGGCCTGGAGCGTCTGCTCCTGCTGCTGCAGCTGCGCAGCCGCGTCGCGGGCCTTGGCCTCTTCGGCCAGCGCCGCGGCCTCGGCGGTGCGCGCCCGGAGCTCCTCCGCCTGGAGGTGGGTGGTGAGATCGCCGACCCTGGCGTTGAGCTGGGCGGCCTGGGAGAGCCGGGTGAGCAGTTCGCTGAAGGAGGTGCTCTCCAGCAGGAAGGTGAGCACCTCGTCCTGGCCCGCCTCGTACTCGGCGCGCACGGTGGCGGCGAGGAGCTGGCGGTCGGCGGCGGCCTCACGGTGCGCCTGGTCGGCGTCGGCGTGGTCGGCGGCGGCCCGGGCGGAGGCGTCGGCGAGGGCCTGCTGCTGGGCGCTGATCTGCTTTTCGGTGGTCACGATCGCGCCGCGGTTGGCGGTGATGAGCGCGCCCAGGTTGGATTGCTGCGCCTGCGCGGCCGCGACCTCGGCGACGAGCGCGGACTTGGCGGCGGCCAGGGCGGCCTGCTCGGCCAGGGCGGCGTTGAGTTGCTGGCTGACCGGATCGGTGGACGTGGGCGCGCCTCCTCCTGACGGGGCGGGGCTGGGGGAGGGGGGGGTGCTCGTCGACTGCGCGGCCCCGCCGGCGGGCAGGGCCAGGGCGGCCAGCGCGGCCACGGCGACGAGCATCAGCAGGCGTCGCACGTCGGCCCACTCTGGCCGCTGGCGAGGCGGGGTCCCCACCGCGAACGGGGGACGTTGGACTCCCGTGACATCGCCGTCGAGGATGTCAGGCGCCCGTCATCCAGTCCGCACCGACGCTGAGCAGGGTGCCCCGACGGGCCCGCCCTGGGGCCTGCTCTATATTGCAGCGATGCCCAAGCAGTACACCCAGGCCGAGCAGGTCATCGATCCTGGCCGGCGCTACGCCGCGGTGATCGCCACCGACCGCGGCGAGATCGAGATCGCCCTCGACCCGTCGCGCGCCCCGAAGACGGTCAACAACTTCACCTTCCTGGCCCGCGAAGGCTTCTACGACGGGCTCACCTTCCACCGCGTGGTTCCCGGCTTCGTCATCCAGGGGGGCTGCCCGCTGGGCAGCGGCAGCGGCGGCCCCGGGTACCGCTTCGCCGACGAGCCGGTCGTCGGCGAGTACATCGCCGGCGCCGTGGCCATGGCCAACTCTGGCCCAAACTCGAACGGTTCGCAGTTCTTCATCTGCACCGAGGACGACCGCCACAAGCTGGCCAAGTCGTACAACCTCTTCGGCCAGGTGACGCGGGGCATGGACGTCGTCCTCGAGGTCGGCGCCGGCGACGTGATGCGCAGCGTGGTGGTCAGCGAGGCCGCGGGGGCTTAGTGCCCGGTCGCCTTCTCGCCGTCCACGCCCACCCCGACGACGAGAGCATCACCATGGGAGGCACGATGGCCGTGCTCACCGAGGACGGCGTGCAGGTGGCCAACGTCTGCTGCACCGACGGCGAGCTCGCCACCATCGTGGCCGCCGACATGCCCGAGGAGGAGTACCGGCCCCGGCTCGGCGAGGTGCGCCGCGAGGAGCTGCGGCGGGCGTGCGCCATCCTCGGCGTCGCCGAGGTGCACTGCCTGGGCTACCACGATTCGGGGATGGCCGGCGCGCCCACCTCCACGCGTCCGGAGGCCTTCTTCATGCAACCCCTCGACGCCGTCGCGGAGCGCCTGACGGCGATCATCCGGGCGTTCCGCCCCCATGTTGTGGTCACGTATGACGCATACGGCGGCTACGGCCACCCCGACCACATCCAGGCGCATCGCGGCACGCTCGTCGCGGTCGAGGCGGCCGGCCGGCGAGGCGTGTACCCCGCTGCCGGCGAGCCCTGGGAGGTGGCCAAGCTGTACTACACGGCGTTCCCGCTATCGGTGCTGCGGCGGACCATCGAAGTCGCGGCGGCCGCGGGCCGGGACCACCCCTTCGACGGCAGGCCGCCCGAGGAGTTGGAGTTCGCCACCCCGGACCACCTCGTCACCGCCACCCTCGACGTGCGCAGCGGCATGGGTCGCAAGCGCGAGGCCCTGCGCGCCCATCACAGCCAGATCGACGAATCCTTCCTCCAGTTTTTCTCGGACGACGTGTTCACCGAGGAGTACTACCAGCGGGCCCTCGCGCGAGTGCCGGCCGGCCGGCCGGAGACCGACCTGTTCGCGGGGATCGCGACAGAGGACTAGGCTGGGGGGATGGACCGCTGGCAGGTGGGTCCCGACCCGCTCGTCGCTTCCCTCAAGGCCAAGCAGGCAAAGCGCACCATGGCGACCACGCCGGCGCACGTCGCCAGCGTGGTGATCGTGGTGGCGGCGGCCGCGCTCCTGGTCGTGGGCGCCTGGCAGCCCTGGATCGAGCCCTACGGAATCGGCAGGGCTGCGATCAAGGGCGACGACGCCGACGCCGCCGTCGCCTCGCTGCTGATGGCGGGCGCGGTCCTCGAGCTGATCGCCTGCGCGGTCGTGGTCTGGGCGATGCGCCGCCGGGGCCGGCCCCCCCGCTTCCTCCACCTCGTCTCGGTGCCGGTGTCTGTGCTGGGTCTCCTGTTCTGGTACATGCGCTTCAAGGTGGACCAGGACCGGGTCACCGTCTTCAACGGCCTTCCGGACGTGCCGGCCACGCACCTCGGCGATGGCGCCTACCTCACGGGCGCCGGGTTGGCCGCGGGGGTGCTGGCCCTGCTGGTGGCGATCCCGGCGATGCGCCGGGTGTGGCTGAGCTGAGCCGTGACGTCGGGAACAGCGCGTTGTGGCGGGCGGCGAACTCCGCCTGCGTGTAGGCGTGCTCCTGGGTGCCGCTGCGTTCCACCACGTACGTTGCCGCCAGCGCCGCCACCCGCCCCGCCTCGGCGAGGCCGCGGCCGGCCCGCAGCGCTGCCACCAGCCCGGCGACATACGCGTCACCCGCGCCGGTGGGGTCGACGACCGCGTCCGGCGTGGCCGCGGGGATGTGGACTTCCTCGTCTCCTCGGCGCAGCACGCTCCCCTCCGCGCCCAGGGTGACCGCGGTGATCGTGCCAGAGGCGGCCAGATCAGGGGCCGTGTGCGCGGTGCGCGCTCGGATCATCTCCCACTCGTAGTCGTTGCCCGTCACCAGCCAGGCGCGCTCGAGCCCCTGCCGCAGCGCTGCCTCGGACAGCGCGGGGATCTGCTGCGCGGGTACGAAGGCGAGCTCGGCGCCCATCTCCGCGCACTGCTCCACGTGGGCGGCCATCGCGTCCGGGGCGTTCGGGGCCACCACCACGTGGCTGATCCCCTCCAGCGCGCGCAGGTCGATGGCGGTGGCGCGCGCCATGGCCCCGGGATAGAACGCGGTGATCTGATTGTCGGCGAGGTCGGTGGTGATGAACGCGCCCGCGGTGGCGACGTCGGGGCAGTCGAGGACGCCGGAGGTGTCGACGCCGGCGGCGCTCAGCGCGGATCCGTAGGCGGCGAAATCGGGGCCCGCCGCCGCGCAGAGCAGCGGGGTCTCCCCCAGCAGGGCGAGCGTGTACGCGATGTTCGCCGCCGTCCCCCCGCGGCGGCGCTCCATGCGCTCGACGAGGAACGCGACGTTGATGAGGTGGGTCTTGTCCGGGAGGATGTGATCACTGAAGCGCCCGGGGAACACCATGATGGTGTCGAACGCGATCGAGCCGGTGACGGCGATCCTGCGCATGGCGGCGCGATGGTAACGGTCCCTTCATCGCCGGCGGCGACGGTCGCTCCCCGGCACAATGGGCGCGTGGGCCTTCACCATCCCATCCGCCCCATCAGCGGCCCCCCGGGGCTGGATCCGCCGACGACCCCCTCCGAGCGACCCCTCGCCGAGGCGGTCGAGGTCTACCACCGCACCTACACAACGCTGCTGCGCTCGTCGGGCGAGACGCGGCTGCGCGTGCTCGAGGCCTCGCATCGGGCGATGGGATCAAGTCTCCATCCGCTCGCCGCGAGCTCCGAGCTCGACCTGGGCGCCTTCCTGTACGCCTGCCGGCGCCTCCCCGACGCGATCGCCCACACCGAGCTGGTGGTCATGGGCCAGTCGCTCGAGGTCTTCGCGCGCCAGGGGTTCGCGCTGGGGACCGCGGCCGCTGACCCGCCGGAGGCCGCATCGGGCGAATCCGCTCGAGGCGCGGTGGGCGGGCAGCACTGGCTCGCCGTCGCGGCCCCGGGCCGGCGCCGGCGCTGGTACCACGACGGCGCCGGCACCCTGGCCGTGCTCATGGCCAGCGCCTCGGACGTTGACGACCTGGTGCCCACGATGGTGGCGTTCCAGATCGAGTGGAACAAGCTGCGCGTCCGCTTGCGGGGTGCGGGAGTGGGACGCGGCACCCCCCCGCCCAGCGCGGCCGAGTGCGCTGCCACCCTGGGCGGGAGCGCCGACGACTGGGAGCAGCTCGCCGTGGTCTGGGGCCCCGCTCTCGCCGCGCGCCTGGAGCTGATCGCCACGCATGCGCTGAGCCTGCGCGTGCGCATGCTCGGCGGGTCCCTGGTGGGCTATGCCCGGGGCACCAGGCGCTGGTGGCAGCCCGTCCTCGACCTGCTCCGCCGCGAGGACCTGGGCAACCGCCCCGTGCACTTCGTGAGCAGCAACTCGCACAGCGTCGTCAACCTCGTGACCGGCACTGTTGCCGCCAGAACTGACCAGATCATCGCCCACATCGAGGCGCGCGGTCCTGAGGAGCTGCGCGCGGAGCTGCGCGGCTTCCGCGAGGGTCGCGCTCAGGGAGAGTGGCACAACCTCCTCTACTACGGCGCGCGCTCCTACTTCCGCGAGCACCCTCCCGAGCAGACGGCGCGCAACCAGGAGGAGCGCGCCCGCGGGATATTCCGCGTGGCCAGCAGCACCGCGCTGGACGTGGCGGCACAGGTCATCGTGCTTGATCGTCTCGACGTGGACCACCTCGATCCCCGCCTGCTTCCCGCAGGCAACGCGGCGCTGCGCGCCGGCCCGGCGATCGTGATCAACATCGACTATCCGCTGGGACTGGCTGCGTACAACATCCTGCGCGAGGTCGCCGAGACCGTCGGCGATCTGCGCAGCGTCTACGTCCTGGGCAAGGCAGCGACGCTCAACGCCGACGTCGGCGATGTGATGCTGAGCAGCGTGGTGCACGACGAGCACAGCGGCTCGACCTTCTTCCTCGACAACGCCTTCAGCGTCGACGACATCGCCCCCTACCTGCGCTTCGGCAGCGGCCTCGACAACCAGCGCACCGTGACCGTGCGCGGCACCTTCCTGCAGAACCGCGGCCACCTGGACTTCTACTACCGTGAGGCCTTCACCGTCGTGGAGATGGAGGTGGGGCCGTACTGTCAGGCCGTCTTCGAGATCGCCACCGGCGACCGCTACCCGGTGGGGGAGCCGGTCAACTTCAACGATCTCCCCGTGGAGATGGGGATCATCCACTACGCGTCGGACACGCCCTTCACGCAGGCGCGCACGCTGGGAGCGCGCGGGCTGAGCTACCACGGGATGGACTCGACCTACGCCGCGTCCGTGGCCATCCTGCGCCGGATCCTCGGGACTGAGGGGGTGCTCCCGGCCGAACGGCCGAGGGCGATGTCGTAACCCCCGCCGACCTGCCGCCATGTCCCTGATCACGCTGACCGACATCTCCGTCGCCTTCGGCGCGGTCACCGTGATGACCGGCGTCGATCTGCGCATCGAGGCGCGCGACCGGCTGGCCATCGTGGGCGGCAACGGTGCCGGCAAGTCGTCGCTGCTCGACGTGATCGCCGGGGTGGCCGCGCCGGCGGCGGGCCGGGTCGAGCGCGAGCGCGGGCTGATCACCGGGTACCTCCCCCAGGAGGCGCCCGAGCCGGTGGCGCCCACCGTCCTCGCCGAGGCCATGGCGTCGCGAGCCGACATCGCCGCCCTGCGCGAGGAGATGGAGCGGCTGGAGCGCCGCATGGCCGCCGACCACGGCGACGCCGGTGCGCTGGAACGCTACGGCGAGGCGCAGCATCGCTATGAGGGCCTGGGCGGCTTCGACCTCGAAGCCCGGGCGCGCGCCGCCCTGGGGGGCCTGGGTCTCGACGAGGCCGCGCAGGCCCGGCACCCGCGCGAGCTGAGCGGCGGGCAGGTCCGGCGCCTGGAGATGGCCAAGCTCCTGCTTCAGAACGCCGACCTGATGCTGATCGACGAGCCGACCAACCACCTCGACCTGGCCGCCATCGAGTGGCTCGAGGAATTCCTTGGCGGAGTGCCGGCGGCACTGGTCCTGGTCAGCCACGACCGGCGCTTCCTGGACCGCGTCTGCAGCAGCGTGCTCGAGCTGGCCCACGGGATCGCCGAGCAGTACCCGGGCAACTACACCCAGTACGCCCGGCTGCGCCGCGAGCGCCGCGCCCGGCGCACCAAGGAGTTCGCCGAGCAGCAGGCGTACATCGCCCACCAGGAGGAGTTCATCCGCCGCTACAAGGCCGGGCAGCGCGCCAAGCAGGCACGCGGCCGCCAGACCCTGCTGGATCGCCTCGAGCGCGTCGCCCCCGTGCTCGAAGAGGACCGTCCCCACCTGCGCTTCGCGCCGGCCCCCGCCTCCGGCGGGCTGCTCCGCGCCAGTGACCTGGTGGCCGGTCGGGGCGGTCCGCTGGTGTTCCTCGAGCGGGCGACGCTCGCCCCTCGTGACCGCGTCGCCATCGTGGGCCCGAACGGGTGCGGCAAGAGCAACGTCGCCGACGCCATCACCTGGGTGATGGGGGAGCAGAGCGCGAAGAGCCTGCGCGGCGACAAGATGGAAGACGTCATCTCGAACGGCAGCGACGTCCGCAAGGCCTCCGCGTCCGCGGAGGTCCGCCTGCGCTTCAGCGGTTTCTTGAAGACCGTCAGCGGCCCGGCGTTCCCGTCCGAGCCGGGGCTCGACACGGCGGCAGGCGAGGGCCGCGCCAACGGCAACGGGCATGGCAACGGGCATGGCAACGGCAATGGCCACCATCACCATGTCGTCGAGGGCGGCCACGGCCACGAGCCGGGCGCTGCGGTCCTCGGCGTGGATGCGATCATCCAGTCGGCGGCGCGCGAGATC
>DATDHG010000062.1:0-12553 GCA_036521675.1 Candidatus Dormiibacterota bacterium | reverse complement strand
CACCTCGGGCTCACCTCGATGCGCGAGCGCGCGGGGCTCATCGGAGCGCTTCTCGACATCAACAGCGGCGGTCAGGGCACCCAGGTCCGCGTCAGCCTCACCACCTAGGAGCCCGTCTCCCGGGCGCGCCGGGCGGGATGGGTCAGTCGGTGACCACCGTCAGGTGCTGCCAGGCGCGGCGGAGCGCCACCTCGACCTCCAGCGGCGTCGCCGCGCGGGCGAACACGAAGCCGACGTAGCGGTCCCCCTCGGGCAGCGGCTCGATCGGCGTGCCCGGCGCCACGGAGATGTTCACCCCGTCGATCCCGGGGACGGCGGCAGCCGCCTCCACCCCCGTGACCGCGCGCAGCCGGCCGGCGCGGGCGACGGGAAGCATGAGCACTCCACTGGCCGCGCCGGCCACCGCCAGGTCGGCATCGCCCAGGGCCTCGCCGGCGGCGTGCCGGAGGATCAGCTCCTCGAGGCTCCAGGTCCCGCCCGGCCCGAGTCGCAGGGTCCGGGAGCAGAGCCCGCCGATGGAGCGCGCCGCCACCTCCAGGAGCACGGGCCCGGCGAGGGGGAGGCGCAGCTCGGCATGCAGGGGTCCGTCGCGCAGCCCGAGCGCGCTCGCGGCGGCCGCCGTGAGACCGACGATCTGGGCCCGTGTCGCGGGCCGGTGGCGTGAGGGGGTCGTGTAGATGGTTTCGGCGAAATAAGGGCCGTCGAGCGGGTCGGGCTTGTCGAAGACGGCCAGGACGTGGACGCGACCGTTGATCACGAGCCCCTCGACGGCCACCTCGGCGCCGGGGACGAACTCCTCGAGCAGCAGCGGATGCGCCGCGGCATCGACGCGATCGGGGGCGCACTCTAGCCGCGCCAGGAGGCGATGGACGCGCTCGACGGCGCCGCCCAGTTCGGTGGCGTCGTCAGCCCGGATCACCCCGCGGCTGGCCGCGAGGTCGACGGGCTTGACGACCACCGGGTAGCCGCCCACCTGGGCGACGGCCTGGGCTCGCTCGGCGCCGTCCGCGTCGCTGCGCAGCTCCACCCAGCGCGGCTGCGGCAAGCCTGCCCCCTCGAAGACAGCCCGCAGGCGCCGCTTGTCGCGCGTGGCCGCGACGGCTGCGACCGGGTGATGGCGCAGTCCCAGTCGCTCCGCCACGTGGGCGGCGGTCAGGACAGCGCTCTCATCCACACCCACGACACCGGCGAGGGGGTGCTCTTCGGCGAAGCGCGCGGCGCGCGGCCCGGCTTCGGCGGGGCTGCCAAGGTCGACCACCAGCTCGCGCCCCGGGGTCAGCGCCGCCAGGGTGCCGGGCTCATCGGAGGCGACCGCCACCTCGATGCCCGCGCGCGTCGCGGCATCGAGGAAGGCCTGAGCGCGGTAGGTCCGGGTGGGGAGGACGAGAAGCAGGCGCGGCGGCACGGAGAGCACACTAGTGCGTGGCACGGTTCCTGCCGTTCCGTTCGAGGAGGCCCATGCCCACCCCCACCGTCCACATCACCGAGTTCGCGCGCCAGCGCCTCGAGGAGGTACGCGCCAACCGCCGCCAGCCCGAGGCGGGGATGCGGATCGCCATCACGGGGCGCCAGGAAGGCGCCTTCACGTACGACCTGCAGCTGGCCGCCAACGACGACGTCCGCGAGGACGAGCTGGTCGTCGAGGGCCCCGACGGCGTCCGCTTCCACCTGCCCAAGGCCAGTGCGGCGTACCTCGACGGGATCACCGTCGACGCCGACGTGGTCAGCGGAGCCCTGCAGATCGACAACCCCAACCCGCTCTGGCTGGAGCCGCTCAACGCCGACGTCCAGGCCTTCCTCGACGCCGAGATCAACCCCGCAGTGGCCGGGCACGGCGGCCACATCGACCTCCTCGACGTCAGCGACGGCATCGCCTACATCCACATGGGCGGTGGCTGCCAGGGCTGCGGGCTGGCCTCGGTCACCCTCGGCCAGGGAGTGCGCGTGGCGTTGCTCGAGCGCTTTCCCGACATCATCGACGTGCTCGACACCACCGACCACGCCGCCGGCAAGAACCCCTACTACGAAGCCTCCAAGAAATAGGCCGTGGGGGTCGCGGCCGCGGTGCGAGCCTCTCCGGCGGTGCGCGTGCTTCTCGTGTCGACGTATGAGCTGGGCCACCAGCCCCTGCTGCTGGCCGGCCCCGCCGGCTTCCTGCGCGCGGGCGGGCACCACGTGCGGACGTGCGACCTCAGCGTCGAGGAGCTCGACGACGCCGTGCTCGACTGGGCGCAGGTGGTGGCGGTGGCGGTCCCGATGCACACCGCCACGCGCCTGGCGCGCGGCGTGGTGGAGCGTGCCCGGCGCCGCCGCGGAGATGCGGTCAGGATCGTCCTCTACGGGCTGTACGCGCCTCACGGCCAGTCGTCGATGCCGCCCGGCTGTGTCGATGCCGCGATCGGCGGAGAGTTCGAGGCGGAGCTGGCGAGCTTCGTCGCCGGGGCACCCAGCGTCCGGCCGGTGGTGCTCGACCGGCTGAGCTTCGTGGCGCCGGATCGCCGGGGCCTGCCGCCGCTGAGCCGCTACGCGCGGCTGCTCTGGCGGGGCGAGGAGCGGCTCGCCGGGTACGTCGAGACCACCCGCGGCTGCGTGCATCGCTGCCGCCACTGCCCGGTGCCGGTGGTCTACGACGGCCGCATCCGGGTGATGCCCCGCGCCCTGATCGTCGCGGACGCGGTGCGGCAGTGGGAGATGGGGGCGCGCCATCTCACCCTCGGCGACCCCGACTTCCTCAATGCCGTGCCGCACGCCCTGGCAGTGGCCCGTGACCTCCACGCCGCGCTGCCCGACCTGACCTTCGACATCACCACCAAGATCGAGCACATCGTGCGCCACCGCCAGGTCTTCGCCGAGCTCGCCGGCCTGGGGTGCATCTTCGTCGTCAGCGCCGTCGAGTCCACCGACGCCACCGTGCTGCGCATCCTGGACAAGGGTCACACCCACGCCGACACGCTGACCGCGCTGGGGGTGCTGCGCGCGCAGGGCCTCGAGCTGCGCCCCTCGCTGCTGCCGTTCACGCCCTGGAGCGGCCTGGGCTCCTATCTCGAGCTCCTCGACTTCGTGGCCGCCTGCGACCTGACCGAGAGCGTCGACCCAGTCCAGCTCTCGATCCGCCTGCTGCTCCCGGCGGGCTCGCTGCTTCTCGACCACCCCGAGATGCTGCCGCACCTGACCGCAACCAGCGACGCCTCGGGGTACGGCTGGCGCCACCCCGACGTTGCTGTCGACCGCCTCGCGGCGGCGGTGGCGGACACGGTTGCGACGGCGGCCGACGGCGGTGAACCGCCGCGCGTCACGCACCGACGCATCCGCGGCATGGCCGCGGCGGCCGCGGGCGAGGCCGGCATCGACTGGCACGCCGCGCCCCTGCCATCGGCGCCCCGGGGCAGCGCGGGATGGGAGCGGCCGCGCCTGAGCGAACCGTGGTTCTGCTGCGCGGAGCCGACCGGCGCGCAGCTGGGCGCCGCCCGGCGGTGAGCGGAGACGGCGCCGCCGCCCCTCGCGACGGGGCGGAACGCATGCGCCTCGCTGAGGCTGACAGCGGCGCGGTCGACTGGCGGCGCTGGGGGCCCTACCTGGCCGAGCGCGCCTGGGGTACGGTGCGCGAGGACTACAGCGCGACGGGCGACGCGTGGGGGTATTTTCCCCACGACCACGCCCGCTCCCGTGCCTACCGGTGGAGCGAGGACGGCCTGGCCGGGATCTGCGACGACCAGCAGACGCTCTGCCTGGCGCTCGCCGTCTGGAACGGCCGTGATCCCATCCTCAAGGAGCGCATCTTCGGGCTCAGTGGTCCTGAGGGCAACCACGGCGAGGATGCCAAGGAGTACTGGTTCTTCCTTGACTCCACGCCCACGCACTCGTTCATGCGCTGGCGCTACCTGTATCCCCGCCAGGCGTTTCCGTACGCGGAGTTGATCGCGGAGAACGCCCGCCGCGGCCGCGACGATCCCGAATACGAGCTGCTCGACACTGGCCTCTTCGAGGGCGGCCACTGGGAGGTGACGGCGGACATCGGCAAGGGCTCACCGGAGGAGATCGTGTACCGGGTCACGGTGCGCAACCGCGGGGCGGGGGCCGCCGCCATCGACGTGCTGCCCACGCTCTGGTTCCGCAACCACTGGTCATGGAACCCAGGGACGGCGCGGCCGTCGCTGCGGCTCGACGGCGGCGCGCTGGTGGCCGAGCATCCCCACCTCGGACGACGTGTGCTGCGCGGTACGGGCGCCCCGCAGGCGCTGTTCTGTGAGAACGAGACCAACCTGACCCGGCTCTACGGCGTCGCAGGCACGACCCTATATCCCAAGGACGGCATCAACGATTTCGTCATCTCCGGCACCGACACGGTGAACCCCGAGCAGGTGGGCACCAAGGCGGCGCTGCGCTACCGGCTCGAGGTCCCCGAGAACGGCAGCGCCTCCATCACCGTTCGCCTCGCCGACGTCGACGGCGGACCGCTCGACGCCCGGGTCAGCGACGCGCTGCTGGACCGCCGCGAGGCGGAGGCGGACGCGTTCTACGCCGCCCTGACCCCGCCCGGCGCCACCGCCGAGGAGGCGATGGTGATGCGCCAGGCGCTGGCCGGCATGCTGTGGAGCAAACAGTTCTACTTCTTCAACGTCCAGCGCTGGCTCGATGGCGACCCCAGCTTCCCGCCGCCCCCGCCGGAGCGCCGCCTGGGGCGGAACGCGGGCTGGCACCACTTCGGCGCCCACGACGTCCTCACGATGCCGGACACCTGGGAGTACCCCTGGTTCGCGGCGTGGGACACCGCCTTCCAGTGCGTCGCCCTGGCCCGCGTCGATCCCGATTTCGCCAAGCGGCAGCTGGTCCTGCTCTGCCGCGAGTGGTACATGCACCCCAACGGCCAGCTGCCCGCGTACGAATGGTCGTTCGACGACGTCAACCCGCCCGTGCACGCGTGGGTGGCGATGCGCGTCTTCACCATCGACGGCCACCGCGACATCGCCTTCCTCGAGCGGATCTTCCACAAGCTCCTGCTCAACTTCACATGGTGGGTCAACCGCAAGGACACCCAGGGCAACAACGTCTTCCAGGGCGGCTTTCTGGGGCTCGACAACATCGGCCCCTTCGACCGCTCAGCCCAGCTCCCCGCCGGTGACTACCTGGAGCAGTCGGACGCCACCGCCTGGATGGCGATGTACTGCCTGTCGATGCTGGAAATGGCGCTTGCGCTCGCGTATCACGACCCGGTCTACGAGGACACCGCCACCAAGTTCTTTGAGCACTTCACGCTCATCGCCACCGCCATGAACAGCCAGGCCCTCTGGGACGATGAGGACGGCTTCTACTACGACTGTCTGCGCCTGGGTGACGGCTCCTCGATGCGCCTGCGCTGCCGCTCGATGGTGGGGCTCATCCCCCTGTTCGCGGTGGCGACGCTGAGCGATGACCTGCTGCGCCGGCTGCCGGACTTTGCGGAGCGGGTGCGCTGGTATCTCGCCCACCACCCGGAGCTCACCCAGGGGGTGGCGGAATTGGACAGAACGGGCGTCAACCGGCGACGCCTGCTCTCCATCGTGGGGGGCGAGCGCCTCGCGCGCATCCTGGAGCGCCTGTGCGACGAGGCGGAATTCCTCAGCGACCACGGCATCCGCTCTCTGTCGAGCCGCTACCGCGACCGTCCGGTGACGCTCACCCTCGACGGGATCAACGCCTCGGTCGACTACGAGCCCGGCGAGTCACGCAGCGGCCTCTTCGGGGGCAACTCGAACTGGCGGGGCCCGGTGTGGTTCCCGGTCAACCACCTCGCCGTCAGTGCGCTGGTGCGCTTCCACCGCTACCTGGGTGAGAGCACCACCGTCGAGTACCCGACCGGCTCGGGGCGGCGGCACACCCTGGCCTTCGTCGCCGAGGACATCGCGCGGCGTCTGGTGTCGATCTTCCTCGACGACGCCCAGGGGCGGCGCCCGGTGTTCGGCGCCTGTGAGCGCTTCCAGACCGACCCCGAGTGGCACGATCTCCTCCCCTTTCACGAGTACTTCCATGGCGACACCGGAGCCGGGCTGGGGGCCTCGCACCAGACGGGATGGACCGGCCTGGTGGCGGACCTGATCTGCAGCCGTATCGGGCTGCGTCACGGCGGGCCGCCGGCGGCGGAGGTGGCCCGCTCCGCCGAGCTGGGCTGATACCCCGCGCAGTCCACAACGGGCAGGCGCGGATAACGGACGAAGCCGGGGTCGGTATCGGCCAGGCCACACCGCCAGAACTGCGTGCGCGCTCCGGCCACCTGGCGTGCATGCACGCAGCCGCTGCACAGCCCGACGGCCAGCGCCGGCGACAGCGGCGCGGACGACGCCGCCATCCCGGCCTGGCCGGCGTCCGCCCAGCAGCCGGGCAGGGGCAGCCGCAGGGCGCGTTCCAGGCGCTGCAGGTACTCGTCGCGCGGCAGCGCCTCCGCCCCCAGCGAGGCGAGGTGAGGCGTGCACCACTGGACGTCGAGCAGCCGGCCCTCGGCGGCGGCTCGCAGAGGATCGCCATCAGTGAGCAGGTCGACCAGGGTCAGCAGCGCCACCTTGCTCGCGTCCGGGGCGCTGTGGAACATCGATTCCCCGGCGAACAGGCCACCCACGGCGACCCCGTAGAGACCGCCCGCCAGCTCGCCGTCGCGCCACGCCTCGACCGAGTGCGCCCAGCCCAACGCGTGCAGGCGCCCGTAGGCCTCCTCGATCTCAGCGGTGATCCAGCCGTGCGGTCGGGGCTCGGCGGCGCACGACGCCACGACCTCGGCGAAGGCGATGTCGACGCGGATCTCGAATCGAGTCGCGGAGCGGCGCAGGCGGCGGCTAGCGTGCAGCCCGTCGAGCGGGATGATCCCGCGCGGATCGGGCGACCACCAGCCCATGCGGCCGTCGTCGATCGGCATGGGGAAGATGCCGGCGCGGTAGGCGGCCAGCAGGGTGCCCGCCTGCAGGTCGGCACCCAACCCCACCACCTCGCCACTGCCTGGCCGGGGTGGCCGCAGGCTCCAGGCGCTGGGCGGGGGCTCCTGGGGAGGCACGCGCAGCGGCGCGGGGCTACTCGACGCGGACGACGTGTAGGGCGCGCACCCCGCTCGGGGTCTCCGCCTCGACGGTGTCGCCGGCGCGCCGGCCCAGCAGGGACCGGCCCACAGGCGACCGATCGGAGAGCCGCCCGCTGGCGGGATCGGCCTCGGCAGGCCCGACGATGGTGAAGGCCGCCTCGCCGAACTCGTCCTCGACCACCACGGTGGAGCCGAGGCGCACGGAGCCATCCGTGCTGCGGTTGTCGATGATCACAGCGTGGCGGAGGATGGCCTCGATCTCCTGCACGCGACCCTCGAGGTGCGCCTGGTCCTCGCGCGCCTGGTGGTAGCCGGCGTTCTCGCTGAGGTCGCCTTCACTCCGCGTCTCGGAGATGCGTCGCACCACCTCCTCGCGGCGCCCCACCAGGCGGGCAAGCTCCGCCTCGAGCGCGGTCTTGCCGGCGGGGGTCAGCGGGGTGGGCTCGGCGGTGGGCATGCGGGAACCTCGTGAAGGGAGAGCGACAGGTGCGCGTGGGCAGTCTAATCCTCTGTTCCCAAACCACGCAGGTGGGGCGCCGGTTCACCCCGGCGGCGTCGGGGCGGCGGGCGCGTGCTCGAGCGCTGCAAGGAGCCTATCGATCGGCGCGTCGATGGCGTGCTCTGCGGCCAGGCGGGCGAGGCGGCCGCGGTCGGGCGGGTGGGGCGCGGTCATGGAGAGCTCGAGGTCGCACACCACGGGCACCACGAGACGCATGGCGTCCAGGTACTCGCGACCGGCCCGCACCGCCCCCGCGGCCTGGCCGGGAGCCTGCGCCGCCCAGGCTTCCACGGCATCCAGCGAGCCGTGCTCCGCCACCAGCCGCACAGCGGTCTTCTCGCCCAGACCACGCAGACCGGGCAGGCCGTCCGAGGGGTCGCCGCGGATGATGGCCATGTCAGCGTAGTGCTGCGCCGGCACGCCGTAGCGCGCCCGCACCGCGGCCTCGTCGTAGCGGTGGAGCTCGGTCACCCCGCGCACGGTGAAGAGCACGGCGACCGCGGGATCACGCACGAGCTGGAGCAGGTCGCGGTCACCGGTGACCACCTCCACCGGCATCTCCGTCGTGGCTCGGGTGGCCAGGGTGCCGATGACGTCGTCAGCCTCGTAGCCCTCAGCGCCGGCGATGACCGCGCCCGCGGCGTCGAGCGCCTCGCGGATCAGCTCGAACTGCCAGGGCAGGTCCGGGGGATCGGGGCGCCGGTTGGCCTTGTAACCGGGGTAGGCGGCGACCCGGAACGCCGGCCGCCAGTCGACGTCGAAGGCGTGGACCATCCCGCCGGGCCGCCGGTCGACGAGCAGCCGGGTCGCCATGTCGAGGTAGCCGCGCACCGCGTTGACCGCCCGACCGGCGGGAGATCGGATGGTGTTGGGCAGGGCGAAGTAGGCGCGGTAGACGAGGCTGGGGGAGTCGAGTAGCAGCGTGGGAGCCGTGGCCATGGAGCGGCTCAGCATGCCAGGCGTCACCGTCAGCAGGGCGTTGAAAAGCGCCGACGGCGCTCCATCCACCTCGCCACGGACCCGGCCCGGCGGCGCTATCGTCCGCTCGGCGGTGGCGACCCGGGGCCCGCCGCGTACGGGAGGCCTGATGAACGACCTGCAGCGCATCGCCTGCGAGTGGTGCAAGAGCCAGAACCTCACCACCGCCAAGTCGTGCGCCTTCTGCGGTGCCCCCCTCGACATCAAGAACCTTGTGTCCGAGTCGGGCTGGCGCGAGGCGCCGCGCCTGCGCGACATGACCCAGATCGCCTTCGACCAGAGCACCTGCCAGGTCGAAGGTGACGTCGTCCCGGTCGCCGAGATGAGCCTGGCCGCGCAGAACGCCGTCTACTTCGAGCATCACGCGATGCTCTGGAAGGACGACCTGCTCGCCGTCTCTGTGATGAACCTGGGCGGTGTGAAGCGTTCCTTCGCGGGCATGCCCCATGTCATCACCGTCGCCACCGGACCGGGCCGCGTCGCCTTCAGCCGCGACGCCACCGGCGAGCTGGTGGTGCTGCCCCTCCATCCCGGCATGGAGCTCGACGTGCGCGAGCATGCCTTCCTGGTGGCCTCGGCGCCCATCCAGTACAGCTTCGTGCGCATCCAGGGGCTGCGCAACATCCTGCATGGCGGCAGCGGCATGTGGATGGACCGGTTCGTCACCTCCGGCGCCCCCGGGCTCCTGATCCTCCACGGGTACGGCAACGTCTTCGAGCGCACCCTGAACGCCGGCGAATCCATCCACCTCGAGCCGGGCGGCTTCCTCTACAAGGACTCCTCCGTCACGCTCAACACCGAGCAGATCCAGCTCGCCAAGGGGCTGCTGGGGGGCACCAACATGTACCTCGCCAGGCTCACCGGCCCCGGCCGCGTGGGCCTCCAGTCCATGTACCACCACCACGCCACCGAATAGCGCTCATGAGCCAGTCCACGCCTGCCGGCGTCTACACCTGCCCCTGGTGCCAGGCGGTCTCCGACGGTTCTGGCCGGGGTTGTCCCAATTGCGGCGCGCCCATAGACGTCCGGGTCAAGGAGACCGTGTCCGGCTGGTACGAGATGCCCGCCATCAAGGACATGACCGTCATCCACTTCGGCCATTCGCGGTTGCAGGTCGAGGGGCTGATCGTCCCCGTGTGCGACATGAACCTGGCGGCGGGCGAGTGGGTCTACTTCCCGCACCATGCCTTACTCTGGAAGGACGAGACCATCGGCATCGCCAAGCTGCAGACCAAGGCGGGCTGGAACCGCAGCTACCGCGGCCACGACTGGTACCTGGCCACCGCCCAGGGGCCCGGCCATGTCTCCTTCTCGCGGGACGAGCCCGGCGAGATGGTGGCCGTGCCGCTGCAGGCGGGGATGGCCGTGGACGTCCGCGAGCACGTGCTCGTCGTGGCCCACGGAGCGGTGAGCTACGACTGGTTTAACCCCGGGGTCTGGTTCACCACCAAGAACGGCGACGACACCGAGTACCACTATCCGCTCGGCCAGTGGATGGACCGCTTCAGTGCTCCCCAGCAGCCCGGGCTGGTGATGCTCCACGCCGGGGGCAACGCGTTCATCCGCATGCTCGCTGCGGGCGAGGTCATCCTCATCAAGCCCTCGGCGCTGCTCTTCAAGGACGCCTCGGTCGGCATGCAGCTCCATTTCGAACATCCTGCCGGGACCTGGCGCTCGTGGCGGTCATGGGGCAACCGCTACTCCTGGTTGCGCGTGTGGGGACCGGGGCGGATCGCTGTGCAGTCGTGCTACGAGATGTTCGAGGACCCGGGGCGCGACCTGGTGGGGTTCTCCAGCGCCACCCGCCGGCAGTGGCAATGAGCCCACGCGCGACACATGGGGCGGGTCAGCGCACCGAGCGCACGTTGCGCACCAGCACCGCGCAGAGCACGAAGCACACCGCCGCCGCGCCGAAGACCAGCCGGTAGCCCTGGGTGCCGCCCCCGCTGTTCAGCACCGCCAGGGTGAGGCCCGCGATCGCCGGCACGACGTTCCCGGGCAGCGTCAGCGCGATGTGGAACAGGCCCATGTCCTTGCCGGCGTTCGTCGGGTCGGGCAGGGTGTCGCACGCCAGCGCCCAGTCGACCGCGGTGTAGAGGCCGTAGCCCACGCCGTACACCGCGCCCAGCAGCAGCACGATGCCGACCCCCTTGGGGTAGAAGAGGATGAAGAAGAAGGCGACGGCGGCCTGCAGCCCGCCGCTCCAGTACACGAAGGGCTTGCGCCCGACGCGATCGGAGATCCGCCCCCCCAGGTAGCCGAACGGCCCCGCGAACACGAGCACCACCAGGTACCACACCGGGTTGAAGAGGTCGGGGTTGGAGACGCCCACGACGTCGCGGAAGAAGAAGAACGTGAAAGGCGTCACCGCCGAGATCCCGATGTTGTTGACAGCCCTGGTCAGAACCACCCAGGCGAAGTCACCGCGGCGCAGTGGCGCCAGGAAGGTGCGGATGCGCTCACCCAGGGGAAGCCGGGGTCGGGGCGGCACCGGCACCAGGCCCTCGCCCCGAGCGGCGCGCAGGGTGGGAATCAGGGTGAGCAGCAACACGACGGCGATGGCGGCGTAGGTGCCGGTCGAGTGCCCCAGGGCGGCGAAAACGACGTTGACCAGCAGGCCGGCGGCGCTGCCCACCAGCACCATCACCGAGAGCCAGCCGCTGGCGATCCCGAACTCCCGCTGCGGCACGACGTCGGGGATGAGCCCGCTGAACGCCGCGCCGGCGGCATTGGCGAAGAACTGGACGGCGCAATAGCCGAGCAGCAGCATCGGGAAGTTCACCGCCCCCATGCTGAGCACCAGGCTGGCCACCGTCCCCACCGTCGACACGACGATCACCGGGCGGCGGCGCCCCCACCGCGTCGTCAACCGGTCGCTGTAGGCGCCCACGAGCGGCGCCACCGCCATCGCGACGAAAGCGCCCGCGCCGAGCAGCAGACCCTGGGCGACCTGCTGCTGACCACGGGGCACCAGGTCGGACACCTGCACTGCGATCAGGTTGGTGCCGATTGGCGTATAGAGGAAGTAGAGGCCGAACCAGAAGCTGGCCAGCCCCAGGTGCCGGGTGCGCCGCATCGGGGCCGCGCGCAGCGTCGCGGCGGCGGTCATGAGCGCCGCGTCCGCGCGTGATCAGGGCGCCGGGCAGGCCCTCCGGCACGCATGCCGCGATCCTCGCACGCCACGGTCGCGCGTGCAGCCCGGAGCCGCCGGCGACGCGCCCCGATCGTGAGGCGTCGGACGCGGCCCGGTCAGACCGGGCGCGCCTCGGCCTCGAGCGCCTGGGCCACCTCGTCACCGAGCGCCAGCAGGTGGTCCGTGTTCACGTACGTGTCCAGCAGGAACCTGCCGTTCATCCGCTCCACTGTGTCGTGGATTCGAGCCATCCAGCGATGCTCGATGACGGCGACAGCGGCGGCCTCGCCGGGCTCGAGCTCTTCGGAGAGGTCGAAGATGTCCTCCTCGCCGAACACGGGATCGCCGTCGGCGGCGTTGAGGGCCCCCTCGAAGGCGCCTTCGGTGGCGCTGCCGCCCGCGCTCATCCCCAGGAGCGCACCGATGACCGCGCCGAATTCCATGGCCTGATCCGGAGAGAGATCGGTCTCCGTGATCGCCTCGATGGTGCCCTCGTGGGTCTTGACGACGCCGAGGACGTCGACGATGCGGATGAAGTCGTTGTCGCTGAGCCGCTCGAGCTCTCTGAGGATCTCGCCGGTGAAGTGCTCACGCCTGAAACCCACCACACAGATCTGGATCGGTCCGATGGTCATTGGCTGTGCCTCCCATGCTCGGCGTCGGTGCCCCGGCGTCATCCGACAATCGTCGCGTTGGCGGCGGCGAACTCCTCGTCGAAGAGCACCCCGGGTGTCGCCGGCCGGGAAGGCGAGACGCCGGCGCCGCCGTCTCCTGCGGGGGGTGGTCCATGCCGGCGGCCTAGCTGCCGCTGCTCAGGGCCGTCGCCTTGGCGGCGGCGTACTCGGCGTCGGTGAGCTTGCCCTGGTCGTGGAGCCGGGCGAGGGTGCTGAGCTGGTCG
>DATDHG010000061.1:0-8662 GCA_036521675.1 Candidatus Dormiibacterota bacterium | reverse complement strand
AGCCCGTACCGCCACCTCCCACGAGCGTGCCGTGCAGTACGTATCGGCATCCAGCCAGCCGCCACCACCGCGCGCGAGCACCTCCACGCCGCGGAGGTGGCGGTCGCTGTGAACGGCGAGCAGGGTCTCGACGTCGAGCTCCTGGGGTTCCAGCCGGGGCAGATCCCGCAGCGCGGCTTCGGCTTCGATCCCAGCGGCGATGGCGTGGAGACGGCGTGCGTTCTCGGGATGATGGGCATGGTCATGGGCGTCGGAGACGCCGTCTGACGCGAGCACCACGGGGACGGTGGGGAGCGCGATGGTGCCGCTCATTCCAGACACTCCACCAGCTCGCGCAGGAACGACTCCACGTCGGTGACCAACCCCAGGGTCTGCGAGGAGCCACGGTCGGCGAGCTTGGTGACCACCGCGGGGTTGATGTCGACGCAGACGGTCTTCACTGCCGCGCTCAGCATGTTGCCGGTGGCGATCGCGTGGAGCATGGTGCTGAGCATGAGGCAAAGGCGCACGTCGCGCAGCGCCGCCCGCATCCGCCGCTGCGCCTCCACCACATCGGTGATCACCTCGGGCAGGGGGCCGTCGTCTCGCACCGAGCCCCCCAGCACCACTTCGACGCCGGCCTGCAGGCATTCGTACATCACCCCGCCGCCCAGGACGCCCTGGTCGACGGCGGCGGCGATCCCGCCACAGGCGCGGATGCGGTTGATGGCCCGGATGTGGTGCTCGTGGCCGGCTTCGATCGGCAGTCCATCGCGCAGGTCGATGCCCAGCGACGTCCCGAACAGCTGCGACTCGATGTCGTGGACCGCCAGTGCGTTGCCGGCCAGGAGCACGTCGACATAGCCCGTCCGGATGAGGCGCGAGAGATGCGCCCCGGCTCCGGTGTGGATGATCGCCGGTCCGCCGACCACGCAGATCCGGCCACCTTCGGCACGAACTGTGCGCATCGTCCCGGCGAGCTCGCGGATGATCAGGTGCTTCGGTTTCTCCGACGAGACCTGGCTGGTCATGAAGCCGAAGATCTCGCGACTCCGCGAGCGCTCCACCGGAGCCACGCGGATACCCTCGTGCCCGCAGACCACCGCCTCGCCGGCGCGCACCTCGGTGATGGGCACGCACCGGGCCCTCCCCTCCCCCACCACCACCGCGCAGTCCATCTCGATGTCGTCGACCTCCAGCCACGCGCCGTCGACGAGCACTCGGGTGGGCTGGTTGCTTGTCGAGTAGAACGCGTCGGGGAAGACGCCGTCGCGGGGAGCGGGCTCAGTGCGTGCTGGATGCTGCTCGACGAGGGCGGCTCCGTGCTGCTGGCAGACCCCCACGATCGCCGCCAGGCGCTCGGGCTCGGCATGCTCGAGCACCAGGCGTGCGAACGAGGTCTGCTCGTTGCTATGGCCGACCCGGAACTCCTCGATGTGGAAGGCGCCGCCCCCGTCGACCACCGCGTCCATGATGCGCGGCAGCATCATGGAGTCGATGATGTGCCCGCTCAGCTCGATGGTTGCGGACGGCATCGGCTACAACCCGGGGGGCGACACGGCTGTCTGCCGCGCGCGTTCCAGGTGCTCGCGGTAGTGAGTGGCGGCCGGGCCCGCTCCGCCCGGAGCCTGGGCGATGCCGCGACTCACCGCCACGAGCAGCCCGCCCCCGCCGCCGTCGAGCCCCGCCGCCACCGCCTCCTGCAGCGATCCCCCCTGAGCGCCGACCCCGGGGATGAGGAAGGGCAGGTGGGGCACGCGACGCCGGAGCCGGGCAACGGCCTCGGGGGCGGTGGCGCCGACCACCAGACCCGCGTTTCCCGCGGTATCCCACCGCTCCACCATGCAGGCGATGTGCTCGTACACGGGGTGGCCATCGGAGAGAGGCTGCTCGAGAATGTCCGCGGCCCCGGGGTTGCTGGTTCGTGTCAGCAGAAAGCAGCCGCGACCGGGACGGTCGAGCAAGGGGCGCAGCGCATCCTCGCCCATCAGCGGATTGGCGGTGATGGCATCGGCGCCGAGCACGTCGAAGAGCGCGCGCGCGTAGGCCTCGGAGCTGCTGCCGATGTCCCCGCGCTTGGCGTCGATGATGAGCAGCCGGTCCGAGGGGACGCGGGCGCGCAGTCGCTCGAGCACCGCGTACCCCGCACTGCCGTGCTGCTCGAAGAAGGCGATGTTGGCCTTGACCGCGCAGGCGTGCATGAGCGTGGCGTCGAGCAGGCCGGCGCAGAAGCTCTCGGCGCTGGCAGCGTCGGGAGCCGTGGTCAGGTCGGGGTCGAGCCCGACGCACAGGATGGACTCGGAGTGCGTGATCGCCTCGCGCAGGCGCCCCGCAAAGCTCATCGCCGCCAGGGTCCGGGATCCGCCCGGCGGCGGCTCACCACACCTCGCGCGACGTGCTCGGTTGGATGGCGCCTTGGTCGGTCCGCGGCGAGTACAGGACCTCGATACGATCGGCGTGCGTCGCCACGTCCAGCGGACAGACCTCGGCGATCTGCCCGTCCAGCAGCACGCTCGCCAGCCGGTAGACAGGGAATTGCCGCCCGCAGATCGCACAGCTGCGCATCACCGTCACGGCCCCCGATTCTGCCAGATCGATGCCTCAGCCTCGGCCCACGTAGCGTCCCCGCGGCTGCCTGCGGGCGACAGCTGAGGGCAGCCGGACCGGCGCCGTGCGTCGAGGCGCCGCCTCGACGGGAGCCGCGATCCGGTCCGCCAGCTGGCCGACGGGCATGGCGCGTCCGAAGATGTACCCCTGCCCGTGCGTGCAGCCGACCCGCGCCAGGGCCCACCGTTGCGTTTCGGACTCGATCCCCTCGGCGATGACCTCCAGGCCCAGCGCTCGGGCCAGATCGACGATGGCGGTCACGATGGCGGGGTCCTGGAGATCCTCGCCGATGCCGCTCACGAAGGACCGGTCGATCTTCACCGCGTCGACCGGCAGGCGCCGCAGATAGCTGAGCGAGGAGAAGCCAGTCCCGAAATCGTCGACCACGACGGTGACCCCCAGGGGACGCAGCGCCTCGAGCTCGGCGATGGCGATGTCGTTCTGCCCGGGGGTGTCGGGGCTGCCCATCAGCAGGGTCTCGGTGATCTCGATGGCGAGCCGGTGGGGAGGCAGCTCGAACTCGTCACAGAGGGCCTGAAGCTCGGCGGTGAAGCCGGCCTCCGCCAGCTGCCGTGCGGACACGTTGACGGCCAGGGAGAGCGACCTGGACGCCGGCACGGTCGCTCGGAGGCCGGCCAGGTCCATGATCGCCTGGCGGATCACGAAACGACCGACGTCGACGATGAGGTCCGTCTCCTCGGCGAGCGCGATGAACTCCGTCGGCGAGAGCAGGCCCCGCTCGGGGTGCCGCCACCGGACCAGCGCCTCGAGCCCCGTCCAGGTGCCGGCCTCCAGCTCGCAGACGGGCTGGTAGTGGACCTCGAGCTGAGCCGTCCGCACCGCCTGGCGCAGGGCGATCTCCGTGCGCAGCCGCTGCATGGCCCGGTCGCGCACGCTGTCGTCGAACACCGCGAGTGTGTTGCCGCCGCGCGACTTGGCCTGGTACATGGCCACGTCCGCATGCCGGATCAGGTCCTCGGGATCGACGGTGGACCGGTAGCCGGCCTCGCGCGGCAGCCGGGCGGTGGCGAAGGCGATGCCGATGCTCGTGGTGACGCTCACCTCGAGGTCGTGCAGCCGGGTCGTCTCCCGTACGGCAAGGAGCAGCTTCTGGGCGAGGGCGACGGCGGCGTCGACGTCGATATGGCCGTCGCGAACCACCACGAACTCATCGCCACCCAGACGCGCGACGGTGTCCCCCTCCTCGCAAGCGGAGCGCAGCCGCTTGGCCACCGCGATCAGCAGCTCGTCGCCGGTCCCGTGACCGAAGGAGTCGTTGATGAGCTTGAAGCGGTCGAGGTCAAGGAGCACGACGGCGACCGCGGTGCCGTGGCGAACGCGCCGGCGCAGCGCCTCGCTGATGCGTTCGTTGAGCAGGGTGCGGTTGGGGAGCTGAGTGAGCGCGTCGGTGTTGGCCTGCCAGGTGAGGACCTCATGAGCGCGGCGCGCCGCGGTGACATCACGGAACTGGCAGTAGAAGAAGCGCTCGTGGCCGCTCTCCTCGATGGCGACGACGTCCGCCTCGACGAGGGCGATCTCCCCAGACGCTCGTCGGAAGCGGAGCTCGAGGCGCGGGGTCGACTGGACCTCGTCGTGGTCTCTCAGCTGACCCTCGATCAGCTCGCTGTCCTCGTCGACGACGAAGGCGGTGAGCCGGCGGCCGACGATGCGATCGGCGGGGCGGCGGAGCAGCTCGCAGAGCGCCTCGTTGGCTTCACGGATGGTGCCGTCCGACGCCACGATGGCCGTGCCCACCACAGCGCGGTCGAAGCCACGCCGGAATTGCTCGGTGGCGCGACGCGCCGAGACGCTAAGTCGATCGGTCAGCACTCCGCTGATGAGCACGGTGGTGACCACGACCAGGTACACGCTCGCGTAGTGGCCGGCGTCCGCGCGCAGGTCGGGGTTTCGTTCGATCAGCACCAGCGTGACCGCGCCGTAGCACACCGCCACCATCGCCATCTGGAGGATGCCGTAGCGCCGACCCGAGACCGCGAACGCGTAGGGTGGCCCCCAGAGGAAGAGGATCGCGGCGATGCTGTCGGGTTTGCCAGAAACAAAGATCAGGATCGTCAGCCAGGGGACCGAGGCCAGCTGCAGGATCAGGAAGATCCGCGGGGAGATGTGCCCGTACATGCCGGTGGCGATCAGCAGCGTCACCGGCAGCATCACCGTCGCGAAGACCAGCAGCGGATCGCTGGAGAAGGCCGAGGGGGCGGCGACCCAGACACTGAAGCCCGCAGCGGCGGCGATGTAGATGAGGGCGACGACGCGCAGCAGGGTCGCGCGGCGCGGGCTGTCGCCCTCCAGGAAGCGGGCCCGCATCAGCGTTCCCTGGGAGCGACGCCGCTGCGAGCGCGGCGGCGAGCCCCGGCGCGGCCCCTCCCGGTCCGCTGGGCGTGCGCCGGAGCGGTGGCGGCAGGGTGAACTCGAAAGAGCACGCTTTTCTCGGATCTCGGCTGAACGGGGCCCTAGCCTGGCTGCGGGGACGCAGTTTGACGCAATTGGCGCCTCCGTGTCCGTCGCGTGTCGGGTTGGATGATGCTACTGCCTCGGCGGCTCACCCGCGCCGTGGCGGCGAGGTCGAGCGCTGACCAAGGCGGGCGGTGGGGCCGGCAGCTGGGACCCCGTCTGCTCAGTCGCCCGTGGCGAGGATCACATCGGATGCCTAGATGACCACAGTGACGTCGCTCCCTTCCGCCAAGCCCAGCTCCTTGACGGCGTCCACGGTGATGGCGGCGACCACGTTCATCCCGGCGACGTTCACCGTGACGTTCGCAGTTGCCGCGCCCTGCGTGATGCTGACCACCTTGCCAGGGAGCTTGTTGCGGGCGCTGAGCTTCATCGAGCTTCCTCTCAACACCGTGTGGCCTCGTGCGTTTGGGGGGTGGGCCAACCGGCGTCGCAGCAGCGTAGCCCAACGCCGTTTGCGCTGACCGTCGGAGCGCCGCAGATGCGGCGCCTCTAGCTGGCGACGCCCGCTACAGAAGCCTCCCGATCCGGCCTCCGTCGGTCGTGGCGTGGCGGAGCAGGCGGGGGGCGAAGGCGTCGCCGGCCAGGTGCACCTCGAGCTTTCCGGCCAATTCGTGAAACAACCCGTCCCGGGCCACCCCGCCCGACGAGAAGATCACGGTGTCCGCCCGGGCCAGGCGGCGGGCGTCGGTCAGCATGTGCTCTATGACCAGGCCGTCCGGCTCGACCGCGGTCGCGCGGTGCAGGACTGTGATCGTCACCCCCTCGCGGAGCAGACGCTCGATGAGGGAGGCCCTGACGGTGGTCCCGATCTCCTCGCCGAGGCTGTACTGGGCGGTGATGATCTCCACGTCGTGGCCGGCCTCGCTGAGGCTGTCGGCGAGCTTGGGGCCGGGCGTGTAGCCGACCTCGTCGAAGATCACGCAGCGGCGGCCCGGGGTCACGTCGCCGGCGACCACATCGGCCACCAGAACCGCCCGCTCGGCGCCTTCGATGTAAGGCCGGCGGGGCTCGGCGCCGGTCGCGACCACGACTGCGTCCGGCTTCTCGGCGAGCAGACCGGAGGCCGTGGCCGCAACGCCGAGGACGACCTCGACGCCCAGCCTGTCCAGCTCTGCGGCCTGCCAGCGAACCACGCCGTCGAAACCCTCCCAGCCAGGCGCCCGGGCGGCCAGGAGGACACTGCCGCCGAGGCGGCCGCCGCGCTCGACGAGCTTGACTGAGTGGCCTCGCGCGGCGGCGACCCACGCCGCCTCCATCCCCGCCGGACCGCCCCCCACGACGAGGACGCGGCGCGGCGACGCCGCCGGCGTGAGCTCGGCCCATTCGCGCTCGCGGCCGATGACCGGGTTCTGGACGCAGGTGATCGGCGCCCCGCCGTACAGACGGTCGATGCAGCCCTCGTCGGACCCCATGCAGACCCGGATCTGCTCCGCTCGCCCCGCGGCCGCCTTGGTGGGCAGCTCGGGGTCGGCGATGAGCGCCCGGGTCATGCCCACCAGGTCTGCGGCGCCCTCTGCCAGCACCGCCTCGGCCTGGGCCGGCGTGACGATCCGGCCGGTCACGATCACCGGCGCCTTGAGCAGCTCCTTGAAGCGGCGGCCAAGGCCGACGAAGGTCCCCGGCGGGGTAGTAGGCGGAGGGGATGTTGTAGCTCCGCGAGCGGTAGGTCTGGATCGTGCCGCCGGTGACCAGGAAGTAGTCGAGCAGGCCGGTCGCGTCGAGCCGGCGGATGATCACTTCCAGCTCCTCGTCGGAGAGCCCGTCCGGCAGCCGGTCCTCGCCGGACACGCGCGCGCCGACGATGAAGTCACGGCCGACCGCGTCGCGTACCGCGGCCAGCATCTCCAGGGAGAAACGGAGGCGGTTGTCCGGCGACCCGCCCCAGCGGTCGGTGCGACGGTTGATGGCCGGATCCCAGAACTGGTCGGGCAACTGGTCGTCGTAGAAGGCGATGTCGGCTCCGTCGAACCCGTAGACGAGGAGTTTGTGACAGGAGTCGGCATAATCGGCGATCAGTTGCCGGATCTCGCGCTCGGTCAGCACCTGGGGGATGCCGGTGGCGATCTGGCTCAGAGTGTCGGACGGGCCCTTGCCGACCAGATCGTCCACAACGCGGGTGCGACGTCCCATCGACGTGACCTGGCTCATTGCCAGCGCGCCGTGCGCCTTGACGGCGGCGGCGGCGTCCCGCAGCGGCCTGGCCGAGGCTTCCGCCCAGAGGTCGACGTGGAGCGGCGGGGCCGGCGTCAGCGGCGAGGGGGAGGCGGTCCCGAACATCATCACGATGCCGGCGCCGCCGCGCGCCTTCTCGGCGTGGTAGGCGATCTCCTGGTCGGTCGGCGCCCCGCTCGACATGTTGGTGCCGTGGCTCGTGGAGACGATGCGGTTGCGCGCTTCCCGGCCGGCCAGCCTGATAGGCGAGAAGAGGAGCGGAAAGTCAGGCAAGACGATCGACTGTACCCTTCAGCTTAGGCGTGGTGACCAGCCGGCCACCGTCGCGGGTGGCGGCCATGGCCGCGCCCCAGACCGGCTGCCCAACCAGGTCGAACGGTTACTTCGATAGTGGTGGTGGTCGCCGACTATCGGTGTGGCGCGGAACTCGTACTGGCCCGCGATGGCGCCGACGAGCAGCTCGCGGGGTGGCACCGTCGGGGGTTATGACGACATCGCCCTTCGTGCATCTCGCGGGCGAACCGCCAGAGCATCCCGCTGGGGACCGCGGCCCGCGCGACATGGCCTGGTTCTTCCGCGGCGACCCGCTTGAGTAGCTCGTCCCGCGGCATTGATGAGAGACCGATATCGAGCCACCCGATCGAGATGACACCCTCGCGTTCGAAGGCCCAACGACCTCCGCGTTCGGCGCGACATGCCCAGGTGGTCACGGCAAGTCGTCCCTCCTTTCGGTAGTCGCGAGGCTTGCAGGATCGAGGGCGACCAGCCTCTCCGCGATTGCCGCCTCCCGCTGCTGCTCGTCCACGGTGACGAAGGCGGCGGCCCCGGCTGCGCGTGCCGCCGCGATGTGGACGGTATCGTAGGCGCGCAGGGCGCGGCGCTCCGCGATGTCCGCGGCGTCCAGCGCAAGTGCCTCGGTGACCTCGACGACGGCGGCTTGCTGCCACACCGCGTTGAGAGCGCGTTTGGCGGTGGTGAGCTGTGGGTGGGTGAGCCGGTGCGAACGTCGGCCGGCCGCGAGCGCCGCCCGTGCCTCGACATATGCCAGCCGGCAGCACACCGGAGGTTCCGCAGCACCCCACAACTCACGAGCCGTCGGCGAGCCCTTCTCCTCGACGACGAGCTTCACGAGGGCCGACGTGTCGAACGCGGCGGAGGTCAACGCCGCTGCTGGGCCACGAGGTCGCTGACCCCGCCGGCGCCCTTGACCGGCCGGGGCAGCGCCCTGGAGCTGACCCGAGGAGGCTGCGCGCTGTCGGCGGCGATCAGGTCGGCGAGTGGATCCGGCGCAGCGCTCGCCGGCACCAGTCGGGCGATTTGGCGGCCATGCTCGGTCACGACCAGCTGACGACCTCGTTTCACGTCTTCGAGGTAGCGGGAGAGGTGGTCGCGGAGCTCGCGTACGCCGACGGTGGCCAGGCCCGATGTG
>DATDHG010000060.1:0-10388 GCA_036521675.1 Candidatus Dormiibacterota bacterium | reverse complement strand
GCCCTGCTTGGTTGACGGGCTCCACGATGAGGCTCTCGTCTTCGAGCATCCTGGGCGGATCCTCAGAGATTGCTGGGGATGTCGACCGGGACTCAGCGGGCGCCGCGTCCTCGTGGCCGCCGGGCACGGGCAGCCTGATGGAGAAGGTCGCCCCGCCCCCTGGGGTCTGGCTGGCGCTGATCGTGCCGCCGTGCGCGACGACGATCGCGGCGGTGATGCTGAGGCCCAGCCCACTTCCACCCTGGTCCCGGCTGCGCTCGGGGTCGGCGCGATGGAAGCGCTCGAAGACGCGGTCGAGGTGTCCGGGCGGGATGCCGGGACCGTGGTCGACGACGCTCACCAGCGCGCTCTCGCCGTCTGGCCGCAGCTCCACCTCCACCGGCGTTCCCGCCGGGGTGTGGACGATGGCGTTGCGGAGCAGGTTGCCGAGCGCCTGGCGCAGCCGGACGTCGTCGCCGATCACGGACAGCGGCGCTGCGATTCTCGACGTGATGGCGCGGTTGGAGTCGGCGGCGCGTGCGTCGGAGCAGGCGTCGAGGACCAGCGCCTCGAGATCGACGGGTCTGCGCTCCAACGGCCTGCCCTGGTCGAGACGGGCGAGGAGCAGCAGATCGTCGACAAGGACCCCCATGCGCCGCGCCTCGTCCTCGACCCGTTTGATGGCAAGGACGACGTCCTCGCGGTCCATCTCCGGCTTGCGCCGCAGCAGCTCGGCATAGCCGCGCATGGAGGTAAGCGGCGTGCGCAGCTCGTGCGACGCGTCCGCCACGAAGTGACGCAGACGCTGCTCACTCGCCTGCCGCTCGGCGAACGCCTCCTCGAGCTGGCTGAGCATCGTGTTGAGAGCCAGGCCGAGCCGGCCCACCTCGGTTCTATCCGTTGCCGGGCTGACGCGTTGACCGAGGTCGGTGGCGACGATCGATCGGGCCTTGCGGCCCATGCGTTCGAGCGGTCGCAGCCCCTGGCGGACGATGAACCAGGTGGCGACCACGACCACGAGCGTGACGCCGCCGGTGATCGCGACCATGAGAAGCAGGAGCCGGTTCAGCGTCGAGTTGACGTCGTCGAGGGGGACCGCGACGACCAGGACGTCGCCGTTGCCGGTGATCTCGGTGTACGTGCGATACCGGCCGACGCTGCCGTTGCCGTCGATGGTCGAGAACGTCCCGTGATCGTTCGGTCCCGGTTGGAGGGTGCTGGGCAGGACCGGATGTGTCGACGCGTCCGTCGGGGTGGAGCAGGTGAAGCCGTTGCAGACCACGGGCGCATGGGCGAACGTCCCGTCCGGGTTCAGCAGCACCGCCCACGTGCCGATGGGGAGCGTCGCATCTACGCCGCCGCCGCCGGGGCCGCCGCCGGGGCCGGGTCCGAAGGCGCGGCCCTGGAGGAACAGGTCCACACTGCCATGCCCGGTCTGCAGCTGTTCGTCGACGCGAGAGACCAGAAAGGACTGCAACGAGACATAGGTGCCGAAATCCGCCGCGATGAGCCCCAGGACGAACAGGGGTGCGAGCGTGAGCAGAAGGCGGAGTCGCAGGGACATCGCCGCGGAGGTCAGCTGGGGCGGGGCACGCGCATGACGTAGCCGACCCCGCGCACGGTGTGGATCAGAGGCGTGTCGACGCGGTCGACCTTGCGGCGCAGGTAGCTGATGTAGGTCTCGAGCACGCTCGCGTCGCCGCCGAAGTCGTAGTCCCAGACGTGGTCGAGGATCTGCGCTCGGGTGAGCACGCGGCCGGCGTTGATCAGCAGGTAGCGCAGCAGGCGGAACTCCGTGCGCGTCAGCTCGACCGGCTTGCCGGCGCGCGCGACCTCGTGGGTGTCCTCGTTCAGCTCGAGATCGGCAAGAATCAGCTGGCCGCTCTCCTGCGTCGCGGCCGGTTGATGGCGGCGCAGCACCGCGCGGATCCGGGCGACGAGCTCCTCGATGCTGAACGGCTTGGTGACGTAGTCATCGCCACCGACGGTCAGGCCGCGCACCTTCTCCTCGGTGGCGTCCCTGGCGGTGAGAAAGATGACGGGCACCTTGAGCCGGTCGGTGACCAGGCGCTGCACGAACGTGAAGCCGTCCTCGTCGGGCAGCCCGACGTCGAGGACGATAAGGGCCGGACGGTAGTCCATGACCGCGTGGCGGGCCTCGCGCGCCGTGGCCGCGGTCTGGGCGGCGAACCCCTCGTACTTGAGCGCCATCGCGACCAGGTCGGTGATGGAGCGCTCGTCGTCGACGACGAGGATGCGGGTGGCTGGCTCAGTCACAGGTCGTATCTTGGCCCCGGATCCTGGGAATCTGCTCAGAGACTGATGGGAGGGGGCTGGGGAATCCGGGGCGGGCGGAGCGCCGCCGGTGGGGTGGCGCCGTCATGACGCCCCCGCGCCGCAGCGCGTCCCCGCCTCCGTCGCCTGCGCCTCGAATCCCCAGCTTGTTGTGAGGGAATGCTCCGCCGGCTCTGAGGTTGGTCACGCACGCTGACGGCATGTCTCCAGCATCCGTCAGCCGGCCCTGTGCGCGCCGCCACCACCGACCAGGTTGCCGCGGCGTACCAACCCCGAAGCCACCGCTGACCTCCATCGAGAGGTGATCACAGTGTAGGACCTCATGGCGACACGCACGAGCGCGCCCACGCGCAATTCGATGACAACCACCGACGACCACCGACAACCAGAAGCAACGACACGGAGAAAGAAAGACCATGGACAGCAACACCGATGAGAAGCGGCCACGGGCCCTGGCGGGCCTCAGTCGAAGAGGCGCGACCGCCGCAGCCGCGATCGGTCTCATGACCGGCGGGATGCTCGGCGGTTACCTCGTCTCACACGCGGCATCGAGCACCAGCAGCTCGAGCGACAGCAGCGCGGCAACCGCCGCACCCGCCAGCGGTTCGAGCAGCTCGAGCAGCTCGAGCGGCTCGACCGGGAGTGGCACCACCGCGCCTGCACCGTCCAACGGCTCGAGCACGGGGACCTTCCATCCCAACGAGAACGCGACGCACGAAGCGGGCGAGAGCGCGGCGCGCGAGGCGCAGGAGAACGCGGGCCAGGTCCCGACCGTTCCCTAGGGTGACCCTCCTCCAACCGAGGCCCCTGGCCCACCCCGGGGGCGAGAGGGCCGGCTTCGAGCCGGCCCTCTTTCGTGCCGGCGGCGGCAGCCCACGGCGCGACGGGCGCTCCGCTGAGTGAGGAGGCGAGGACGGCACCGTCGGTGTCCGGCCGGCCTCAGCCCTGGTATTCTTGATGAAGTCGATCTAAATAGTCGACTATAGACTGCAACCTGGCTCCGGAGACCACCATGAGGGACCTGTTCCGGTTCCCCGACCCCGTGAACGAGGTTTCGGCGCGCCTGGTGGCGGGTGGCGTGATCGTCATGGCGTTGCTGATCCTCGGACTGCACCAACCGTGGCTCCTCGTTCCACTCGCCTACGGATTCATCGCCCGCGCACTCACCGGTCCAACGCTGAGCCCACTCGGCCAGCTCGTGACCCGGGTCATCACGCCGCGCCTTCCGCTCGCGGCCCGACCGGTGCCCGGACCGCCGAAGCGGTTCGCCCAGGGGGTGGGGGCGGTGTTTTCGACGGCCGCCGCCGTGCTGGCTCTCGGCGTCGGCCTCACGGCGCCGGCCTACGGTCTGACAGCGATGTTGATCGTCTTCGCCGGTCTCGAGTCGTTTCTCGGCTTCTGCGTCGGTTGCCGCGTGTTCGCGTTGCTGATGCGCGTCGGGGTGATTCCCGAGTCGGTGTGCGAACGCTGTGTGAGCATCGGCCACAGGCCGCGGGGCGCGCCTGCCCAGTAGCCCGTACGACCCGGGCGCGGTCCTTGAGCACCGGTACGGTCGTGCATCCCCTGGCCTGACAAGCTGGTACCGTCGATTTGACTGTTGGCCCGGAGGAGGTGGCAGATGGCCGAGCTGGCGATGGTGACCGGGGCGTCGTCGGGCATCGGCCAGGCGTATGCAGAGAGACTGGCGCGCGACGGCTGGGATCTCGTCGTTGTGGCCCGCCGCCGTGAGCTCCTCGAGGCGCTGGCTCGCCGATTGACGGATGCGCACGGCATTACCGTCCGGGTGCTCCCGGCCGACCTCGCAGCGCCTGACCAGCTGCAACGCCTGACCGACGAGGTCGTCCGCCTCCCCCTCGGCATGCTCGTCAACAATGCCGCACTCGCCCACTACATGCCGTTTGCCGAGCTTTCGGTCGACCGCGCGCAGGAACTGATGCAGCTCAACGTTCTCGCGCCAGTGTTGCTTAGTCGGGCCGCCGTCAACGGGATGATCGAGAGGTCACGCGGGGCGGTCATCAACATCGCGTCGCTGCTCGCCTTCAGCGGCACGTCCGAGGGGCCAAACCTTCCCGCGCGCGTCGTGTATGCGGCCAGCAAGTCCTTCCTGGTCACCTTCTCGCAGCTCCTGGCCGCTGAGCTCAAAGGCCGTGGGGTGCGGGTCCAGGTCGTCTGCCCGGGCGTGGTCCGCTCGGAGTTCCACACGCGCCAGGGGATCGATCTGAGCTCCGTGCCCAGGATGGAGCCCGACGCGGTCGTGCAGGCGAGCCTTATGGACCTGGAGCGAGGTGAGGTGCTGTGTATCCCCGGGCTGGAGGATGCGGGCGCTGCAGCGCGAGTAGACGCCGCCTTCGGGGAGCTGATGAGCGTCACGCGGGTACCGGAGCTGCCGGGTCGGTACCGGTAGGCAGAGCAGGGCTACAGCACCGCGGTCTCGATCGTCAACGCGCCCTCGGCGAAACGCGACAGACGCAGCGGCGCGAGGTCGAAGGTGGTGCACCTGCCGTCGCGGACCAGCTCGGCGACCGCCCGCCCGGCGGCGAGCGAATGCATGATCCCGTGGCCACCGAAACCGGCGCAGTGGATAATCCGGCGACTGGCTTTGGCGAAGTCGATGATGGCGTGGTGATCCGGCGTCTGCGGATACAGCCCGGCCCAGCATTTGCGGTGGTTGATCGCGACGTCCGCCAGGAAAGGGAAGCGGTTGCCGACGCGCTGCGCCAGCGCGTCGAGAAAGGCGGGGTCGAACGTCGTGTCAGCGCTGGGCGGATCCGTCGGGTCGGCGCAGGCGAGCAGGAAGCCCCCGGCCTCCCGGCGGACCAACACGCCGGTGTCGAGGTCGACGCACATCGGGATGGGATCCGCAAAACCGGCCACCGGTTCAGTGCAGGCGAGGTTGCGGCGATACGGTTTCACGGGAAGCTCGACCCCCGCCAGGGCCGCGACTTCCGCGGCCCCTGGCCCTGCCGCGTTGACCACGTGGGCAGCATCGACACTCACGCGCGTCGATCGCAGGCGAACCTTGTGGTTGCCGCACTCCAGGGCGACGACGCGTTCGTCGAAAAGGCAGCGCACGCCCAGCCGGCGCGCTTCCTGATTGAGGGCGGCCACAACGCCCGCGGGGTCGAGGATGCCGTCGTCCGCGCAGAAGGTGCCGGCGCGCAGCCCGTGCGGCCGGATGAACGGCGCGATGTCGAGGATCTCCGCCGGGGTGAGCCAGCGCACCTCAACGCCGAGCGAGCGTTGCAGCGCCTGGCCCTTGCGCAGCGCCTGCTCGCCCGGCTCGGTTCCCGTCATGAAGAGGTAGCCAACGCGGCGCAGGCCCACGAGACCGCCGGACGTCCGGTCCAGGTCGGCGAGCCCGGCAATGGTGAAACGCGAGAAGGCGATGTTCACCGCGGTGGTGAACTGCGCGCGCACGCCGCCGTTGGCGCGACTGCTCGAACCCCGCCCAGCAGTGCTGTTGGCCTCGACGACAACCACGTCGTCAACCCCGGCCCGGCGCAGCTCGACGGCGACGGCGAGGCCCACCGCTCCAGCTCCGATGACGGCCACGTGCGCGGTGACGTGCTCGGCGGCGCTCCGGCCATCCCAGCTGTCCGCTGCTCGGTGCCCCGCCGGCCCGCTCATCCCCCGTCGACCGGGACCGCCGGTCCCGCCGCGGCGACCCGCGCGGCGTCGAGCAAGGCGGGCACGAGCCGATCGAATTCCTGCCGCTCGGCGGCGGTCAGCGCCCGCAGCGGAGCTCGGACCGCCTCGTCGATCGCCACGCCGCGGTGGATGAGCAACCGTTTCACAGCTGCGTGGAAGGGAAATCGGTCGATCTGAGCGCGCAGCTCGCCGGCCCGGCGCGCCGCCTGTTCTGAGGGATGCCGCACGGCCTCGACCACCACCTCGGGGAGTGCAGCGGCGAGACCGGAGACGGCCCCGACAGCTCCCGCGGCGAGCCCGCGGTGGATGAGCGCCTCCGGCCCGACGAACACGGCGAGCCCCTCGAGCAGGTAGGGGGCGAAGCGCTCCCACGGGTTGTCGGAGACCTTGAGCCCGGCCAGGTTGGCGGCGCGCATGCGCAGCTCCGCGACCACCGCCGCCGGCACGGCGTAGCCGCTGCGCGCCGCGAACTCGTAGATGAAGAAGGGCAGCGGAGCGCAGGCGCCGGCCGCCGCGGTGAGATGCGCCAGCAGCGCGTCTGCATCGAGCGCGTAGTACGGCGGCGCGATCACCGCGACGGCGTCGGCCCCGGCCGCGGCGGCGTGGGCGGCGAGCGCGGCGGTGTCGCGCGTGGTCTGGGCCCCACAGTGGGCCATGAGCGTGACGCGCGAGCGCGCGGCCCGAGTGAACTCGACGATGGCCTCGCGCCGCTCCGAGGGGTCGAGCAGAATGCCCTCACCCGTGGTGCCCAGCGCCAGGATGCCGTCGACTCCGGCGCCGCACAGCCAGTCGACGAGCGGCGCGATCGCGGCCACATCGAGCGTATCGCCATCGCCGCTCATCGGCGTCGCCGAGGCCACCACCGTCCCGCCGAACGCCTGTGCCTCGCGCATGGGCCTCCTCGTGATCACCCGAAGGATGGTGCATCGACCGTACGCTACCGACCGAGTAGATTGGTCGGCGTTGTCACGACGAGACGGAGGCTGACGAGATGGTCCACAACCCGCCAGACGGCTATCCAAGGATCACGCCCTATCTCCTGTACAGGGACGTGGCCGGCGCCCTCGACTTCCTGACCAAAGCCTTCGGTTTCCGCGAGACCGTGCGGATGCCTGCCCCCGATGGCGCGGTCATGCATGCGGAGATCGAGTTCGGCGGCGGCGTTGTGATGATGGGCAACCCCGGGCCCGACTATCAGAACCCCAAGGAGCACGGGCACCGCAGTCAGATCGTCTACGTCTACGTGGACGAGGTGGACAGGCACTTCGAGCACGCCAAGGCGGCCGGCGCCGCCATTCTGTCCGCCCCCGAGGACAAGTTCTACGGCGATCGGGCGTATGTGGCCGAGGACCCCGAAGGCCACCAGTGGAATTTCGCCGAGCACGTCCGAGACGTGTCCGCCGACGAGATGACGGCGGCGGCCGCGACGGCCTGAACGCGACGCCCAACGCAGCGGCCGCAGGAGAGCCCGATGGACTTCGCCCTCACCCCGGATCAGGAAGCGTTCCGCGACGAGCTGCGCACCTGGCTGTCCGAGAACCTCACCGGGGAATTCCGCAGCCTGCGTGGCGGTGTGGGCGGTCCCGAAGCCGTCGCAGGGCGGCGCCGCTGGCAGCGCCGGCTCCATGAGGCGGGCTACATCGGGGTGTCCTGGCCCAGGGAGTATGGCGGCCGCGGCGCCTCGCTGATGGAGGAGATGATCGTCAATGCCGAGCTGGCGACGGCGCGGGCGCCCGAGACCATCAACGTGATCGGGCTCTACATGGCCGGCCCGACGATCATCGCGCACGGCACGCCCGCGCAGAAGACGCGCTACCTGGCTCCCCTGCTCAGCGCCGACGAGATCTGGTGCCAGGGCTTCAGTGAACCCAACTCGGGCAGCGACCTCGCGTCGCTGCGCACGCGCGCCGAGCTGGTTGGCGATGAGTTCCTCGTCAACGGCCAGAAGGTGTGGACCACGGTCGGTCACGTGGCCAAGTGGTGCCTTCTCCTGACCCGGACGGAGAGCGACGCCGAGTCCCGTCATGGCGGGCTCACGTACCTGATCGTCGACATGGAGGCGCCAGGCGTCGAGGTGCGGCCGCTGCGCCAGATGACCGGCGACGCCGAGTTCAACGAGATCTACTTCACAGACGTGCGCGTCCCGCGCGAGAACCTGCTGGGCGAGATCGGCGGTGGCTGGCGTGTGGCGATCACCACGTTGCTGCACGAGCGGGCGTCTCTGGGCGTGGGCCTGCAGATCCGCACCCGCATCGGCCTCGACGAGCTGTTCACGTTGGTGCGCAGTGACGATCAGCGCGCCGACCCGCTGCTCCGTCAGAAGCTGGCGCAGCTCTACATCGAGGTCGAGGCGATGCGCCTCAACGGCTATCGGGGCATCACACGGCTGCTGCGTGGTGAGGCGCCGGGCCCGGAGGGTTCGATCAACAAGCTGATGTGGAGCGAGGTCAACCAACGCCTCACCGAGACGGCCATGGAGGTGTTGGGCCCGCGGGCGTTGCTCGCCGACGACCGGGCGTCGGCCGGCGGCGGCTGGAGCTACGCCTTCCTGCGCGCCCGCGCCAACAGCATCGAGGGCGGCACCAGCGAGGTGCTGCGCAACATCCTCGCCGAGCGGGTCCTCGGCCTTCCCAAGTCTCGGTAGGGCGGACATGGACTTCGCCTTCAACGACGAGCAGGAACTGCTCCGCAGCCAGGCGCACGACTATCTCGATCGCGTTTGTCCCACCCGACGGGTGCGCGAGCTGATGGAGACCGAGGCCGGCTGGAATGCCGCGATGTACGGTGAGATGGCGGAGCTGGGCTGGACGGCGATCCCGTTTGCCGAGGAGGATGCCGGGCTGGGCCTGGGGATGGTCGACATGACCGTGGTCCTCGAGGAGCTGGGGCGGCATGTCACTCCGTCCCCGTTCCACAGCACCGTCTGTTTCGCGGGCATGACCGTCCGCGCTTCGGGTGACTCGCCGCTGCGTCGCGAGCTGCTCGCCGGAATCGCCGGCGGGTCCCGGCGCGCCACGGTCGCGTTGCTGGAAGCGTCCGGACGCTGGGACGCCTCGGGGGTGCAGCTGCGCGCAGAGCGAAAGGGCGATGCCTATCTGCTCAGTGGCGAGAAACTCTACGTTCCCGACGCGCAGGCCGCGGACTGGATGATCGTCGCCGCTCGCACGGAGGACGGGACGCACGACGGCGTCACCCTGCTGGTCGTCGATCGCTCCGCTCCCGGTGTCGAGGTCACACCGGTGCCGGCGATGGACCAGACGCAACGGCTCCACCGAGTGGGTTTCGACCACGTCGAGGTGGACGCCGCGGCGGTTCTCGGCAGCCCGGGCCACGGTTTCTCCGTGCTCCGTCGGGGCCTCGACGCCGCGCTGGTGGCGATCAGTGCGGAGCTTTGCGGGGTGGCGGAGCGCGCCATGGAGATGAGCGTCGACTACGCCAAGACGCGGCGCCAGTTCGGGCGTCCCATCGGAACCTACCAGGCCGTCTCGCACAAGTGCGCCGACATGCTCATCCAGGTCGAGTCGGCGAAGTCGCTCACCTACCACGCCGCCTGGGCGCATGACGCGGGGGTCCCCGAGGCGCCTCTGGCGGCGAGCATGGCCAAGGCCTACGCCAGCGATGCCGCGCGCAATGTGACCGCGCTGGCCATCCAGGTCCACGGCGGCATCGGCTTCACGTGGGAGCACGACGCGCACCTGTACTTCAAGCGAGCCAAGTGGGGCGAGCTCACGTATGGCGACGCGCGTCTTCATCGCGAGCGCGTGGCGCAGCTCCTCGAGCTGTGACCGCGCGCTGGCTGACGTTCGACTGCTTCGGCACCCTGGTCGACTGGCGCCATGGCATCGGCACCACCGCCGAGCTGCTCTTTCCCGGACGCGGCGCCGAGCTGCTGGACGCGTACAACCGCGCTGAGCCGGCGCTGGAAGTCGAGGCTCCGTTCCGCCGCTACCGCGAGGTGCTCACCGAGGGCCTGCGCCGGGCCGCCGCGGAGCTGTCCCTGCCGCTCAACGAGGATGACGCCCCGGCGCTGGCCGCCACGATCCCCTTCTGGCCGGTCTTCGGCGATGTCGCGGAGGCGCTGGCCGCCTGCCGCGCCGACGGGTGGCGGCTGGCGCTGCTGACCAATTGCGACCGCGACCTCATCGCTCTGACGCGGCGCCGGCTCCCGGTCCCCTTCGACGCCGCGGTGACCGCCGAGGACGTGGGCGCCTACAAACCCGACCATGCCCACTTCCGGCGCTTCGAGGCCGCGTTCGACGTGAGCCGCGACCGCTGGGTTCACGTCGCGCAGAGCCACTTCCACGACATCCGCCCGGCCCACGCCCTCGGCATCAGGCGTATCTGGGTCAACCGGCTCGGCGAGGCCCACGACCCGAGCCTGGCCGACGCCGTGCTTCCCGACCTGAGCACGCTGCCCAGCGCTGTCCGGCGCCTTGCGCAGGCTGCGCCCGCCTGACCCCGCCGGC
>DATDHG010000059.1:0-3539 GCA_036521675.1 Candidatus Dormiibacterota bacterium | reverse complement strand
GACGACACCCCCAGATGCGACATCCCCCAGGCACCGCCGCGCTGGGCCACCCACAGCGACCAGAAGGGCTGGCCGCTGTGCAGGCACTCCGTGGGGTCGTAGCTGGTGGGCTCGCTGTCGATCTGGCAGACCTCGTCACCCAGGCCGCCGGAACCGTTGATGCCGAGCTCGAGGCCGCTGGCCCGCAGCGCGGCCTCGGCGTTGATGGTCGGGCCGCTGAAGCCCACGCAGACGCGCACCACCCCTTGGTTGCCATGCTCGACCACCACCGCGACGTGGTTCGGCGTCGCGGCGGCCGCAGCGCAGCCCACCACCGGCGCGGTGCCCGAAACGAAGCCCATGGCGGGGACGGCCATGGCCACCGCCAGGAGCCCGCGGAGCAGGCGCACGGCCGCCATGTCGGTCAGCCTCGCCGCCGCCGCCCATGAACAAGAGCGGCGCCGCCGGCGCCCAGCAGGCTCATGACTACTGCAATCTCTCCCGCCGATATGCCCGAGTTCTCGTCAGCAATGCCCGCAACCGGGCCGCCACCCGTGCTGGGCGCAGCTGCGACCCCCGCCACGCCGGCGGTGGGCGTCGGCACGGCCGTCGGTGGCGGCGCCGGCGTGGGCGCCGGCAGCGGCGGCACCCGCGTCCCCGGGGTGAAGCTGGTCGGCGACCCGTACGGTCTGCGGGCCAGGGCGCTCGGGATCTGCGAGGTGGTGAATGCGTCCGGCGCGGTGGCGCCCAGAGCGTGGAAGCCGCCCGTGGCCGCATCCTGGAACGAGAGCAGGTTGCTCACCACGGTGAGCCTGGCCCTGGTCCACGCCGCCGCGGCGGGGTCCTCCCCCACCGCCACCAGCCCCTGGATCACCAGCGCGTCGCTGTTGGGATCGCTTGGTGAGGCGACGTCGAACCCGAACCCGCCATCGGCGCCCTGCAGTGCATGGAGGTACCCCAGCGCGCCGGTCAGCGCGGTGCCCGAAGCCTGGCCCACGGCAGCCAGGGCCTGCAGAGCGAGCGCGGTGGAGTTGCTGTCACTTCTGGTCGTGAACGCCGAGCCGTCGTAGCCCCAGCCGTGATCGTCGTTGCGCTGCATGGCCAGGAGGGCGGTCACCGCCGCCGCGGGCACCGCCTGGCCGGCGGCCTGCAGGGCCAGGGTTCCCAGCGCCTGGCTGAAGGTGTTGGGTGCGCCCGGATCGAAGCGCCCAGAGGTGCTGTCGAACTGAGCCGCGCCGAGCAGTTCGGCCACGAGGTCCTTGCCGGCGAAGCCGCTCGGGTCGAGGTGGCCGGCGACCACGGCCAGAATCAGCTTGGCGGTCGCCCCGGCGCTGCTGTCCGCCTTGCCGGCCACGGTCTGCGCCGTCAGGTAGGCGAACGCCGATGTCCCCGACGGCGGGACGAGCGTGGCCGGGTCATACCCCGCGTCGGCCGCGCCGATGATCGCGTCCTCAGTGGGCCCGGCGTGGCCGGCGATGGAGCCGTCAGCTCCCTGCTGGCCGGCCAGGTATTGCAGGGCGTGCGTCGCCGGGTCGACGGCGGCCTGGGTGATGGACGACGCCACGAGGGTGAGCGCGGTGGCCAGAGTCGCGCCGGCCAGCGCCAGATGCGGGATGCGCATCCGGGTCTCCTACGCGGCGTGGCACCCGCCGCCCCGGAGGTGGCCTGCCGCTGGAGGCCGTCCTCCCCGATCCGCGCGGGGGTGGTACGTCCGCCCTCGAGAAGGTCTCCTGGCTCGCGGATCAGCGCCGTCCGGCCGTCTTCCCAGGACCGGCGGTCCCAGTGACGTGGTGGCCGGGGGCTCCCCGCTCACAGTTGCGCGACAGCGCCGGAATCTCACCGGCTTCCCTGGCGCTCGAGGCGGTGTTCAGGTGTCGGCGCGATCATCCCACGCCGGGCCGGCGGAGGGAGCGCGCCGGCGCGACGCCCACGGATGGCCGCAACAGCGCCCGTCCGATGTGGGTTCAGCCCCCGCCCGAGCCTCCCGGATGGTCACCGCCGCCGGACGAGCCCTTCTGATCGCCGCTCTGGGCATCCCCGCCGCCCTGCGCCTCTCCCGCACCTGACGTCCCGACATCTCCCGGGCCATCCTGCTTCTGCTCGTCTGGTTGCGACGCGTCGGCGGCCTCGGGGGTCTCGGACGCCTCCGCCGTCTCGGACGGCTTCGCGGCCTTCGGCGGCTCGGCGGTCTCCGTGGGCTCGGAAGTCTCGGTCGGTTCCGCGGTCTCGGGGGCCTTCGCGGTCTCCGTGGGCTCGGCTGTCTCGGTGGGTTCAGCCGTTTCCGTCGTCGCCGCGACCCCCGCTGCGGAGGCGCGCACCAAGCCGCGCTGCTGCGCGTCCAGGTGCGCGGCCACGACCACGCCACCAAAGCCCAGGACGCAGGCCACGGCTGCGAGGGTGGCCACCACGCGGCGTACGTTCACGACAGCCAACAGGATAGGCGCCGAGCACGCGAAATCCCGTCACCACCGCATTGCGACACGGCTCCATCGGCTCTATCGGCGGACTGGTCGGGGAGCGGCCGGCACATCAGGTCCCGCCGATGGACGCTGATCTCGCCGCTCGTGCGGCGCCGATAATGGCGCATGTCCGCCAGACCGCCGCCGAGTACGCGGGTCGCCCCGGGCGCGCAGGACTGGCTCCCGGACGCACCCATGGACTCGGACGTCCGCAGCGACGTCGATCGGCTGGTTCAACGGGCCACGGTCCCGGGGGGCGCCTGGATCGTCCACGCGACGGGTCCCGCGGCGGCGCTCGGGTACCTGGCCGCAGTCGCCGGTTGCGATCACGTGGAGCTGGATCCGCCACAACTGGGGTCCCGCGGGCCCGTCCGGGCCATGGCGACCTTCACCCTCGCGGACAGGGCGGCGGCGCTGAGCATCCTCGAGGACGGCTTCGCCGAGGCGCAGCGCCTCGTCCTTCTCGTGGACGGGCATGACGCCGGGACGGCTCTGCGGTTGCTGCGTGACGGTGAGACGCGCGGGGCCCTCGCCATGGCCCGGCTGGCCCTACTGCGCACCGCACCGGGCCGCCCGCTGCTCGTGGCCGCGGGTCCGCCCACGGAGGGGTGCGACGTGCCCCGCCCGGCTTCCCTGGTCCCCGAGCCGGGGACGCCACCGTCGAGCCACCGTCGCCTGACCCGGTCGCGACCCCGCGGGCTCGGGCTCCTCGCGCTCATGCTGGCCATCGCCACATCCACCGTCGCCCTGGCAGTGGGCCACAGCCACGCCGGCTCGGCGCTGGGGGCGGCCGGTGCACCGCTCACCCCTGACCCCTTTCCGCCCCTGACCACGTCGGTGGCGACCTACGACGGCCGCTCGGGCCAGGTGTTCCTGATGGGCTGCTGTGACCCCGGGCCCGGCGGCGTTCAGCGCATGAGCATGTGGGAGTCGCAGGGCGCGGGGTGGCGGCATGTCAGGGTGACCCACGCCCCGCCCTGGCGCCAATCCCCCGGATTCGCGGCCGACCCGGTCAGCGGCGACCTCCTGCTCCAGGGCGGCGCGGGCCACCACGACACGTGGGCCTGGGACGGCAGGGCCTGGACCGAGCTGAGCCCCGCG
>DATDHG010000058.1:0-12232 GCA_036521675.1 Candidatus Dormiibacterota bacterium | reverse complement strand
TGTTGCTCGCCTTCCGCACTCCGCACGTGGACTTCGCGCGCTATGGGGGTCTCCAGTCCATCTACGCCGTGGTCAACGCGGTCATCGGCGGCGTGGGCTTCCTCTTCGGCGCCTTCATGGGCGGGACGTTCGCCGACCAGGGGGTGACCCAGGAGATCCTCACCAACTACGGCGACGCCTACCGGTACGTGACCATCGCATCGGGTGCGCTGCTCGTGCTCGTGGTGATGTTCAACCCCAACGGCCTCGCCAGCGAGCAGGTGCGCCACATGCGACGCCTGGGGTCGGCGGTGCGGCGCCTGCCCCTGCTGCGCCGGCTGCCGATCCGCGCGGCCCGTCCCCTGTTGCTCACCGCACCGACCGCCAGCGCGCGACCCCATCCGAGCACCCTCGAGGTCAGCTCCGTCAGCGTCTCCTTCGGCGGCGTCGAGGCCCTCGCCGGCGTCAGCCTTTCGGTCCATCCCGGGGAGGTCGTCGGTCTGATCGGGCCCAATGGAGCCGGCAAGACCGCGCTCATCGACGTGATCACCGGCATCACCCGCGACTATCGCGGCAACGTCGTGCTCGACGGGACCGCCCTCGACCGTCGGGGCGCGCACCGCCGGGCGCGGGCCGGGATCGGGCGCTCCTTCCAGTCGCTCGACCTCTTCGAGGACCAGACAGTGCTGGAGAACTTCCGCACTGCCTCGGACCAGCGCCATCCCCTGGCGTACGTGACCGACCTGGCCTGGCCCGTCAACCGCCCCCTGCCCCCGGCGGCGGCCGCGGCCATCCACGAGCTCGGCCTCCTGGACACGCTGGGCATGCGTCCTGGCGAGCTGTCCCATGGTCGCCGCCGCCTGGTGTCGATCGCCCGTGCCCTTGCCGCGGCCCCTTCGGTCCTCCTCCTCGACGAGCCGGCAGCCGGCCTCGACGACGAGTCCGTGGCCAACCTCGGCCGGCTCATCCGTCGGCTCGCGGATCACTGGGGCCTGGCGATCCTCGTTGTCGAGCACGACATGCGCCTGGTGATGCAGATCTGCGACCAGATCATCGCGCTCGACTTCGGGCGGCAGATCTGTCAGGGCGCGCCGCACGTGGTCCGCAGCGACGCCGCCCTCGTGGCCGCCTACCTGGGTGAACCCGACGAGTCTCCCGACCACGCCGGCGCCGCCGCCGTGACGCGCGCGACCGTGGAGACAGCATGACTGCCCTACTCGCGGCCGTTAAGCTGAGCGCCGGGTACCGTGGGATGCCCGTCGTGACCGGGCTCGACCTCGAGGTCCACGCCGGGGAGGTCGTGGCCCTCCTGGCCACCAACGGCGCCGGCAAGACCACGACGCTGATGACCCTCGCCGGCGACCTGCCGCCCCTCGCCGGTCGGGTGCTCTGGAAAGGGACACCGACGCGGGAGCCCCTGCACCGCCGCGCGCGGGGAGGACTCGCGCTCGTCAGCGAGCAACGCTGGGTCTTCATGGGCCTCTCCACCGCCGACAACCTACGCCTGGGGCGCGGCGGGATCGAGCGAGCGCTCGAGCTCTTTCCCGAGCTGCGCCCGCACCTGCGCCGCAAAGCCGGCCTCCTGTCAGGTGGCCAGCAGCAGCTGCTCGCCCTCAGCCGGGCGCTGGCCACCGGACCCGAGATCCTCCTCGCCGACGAACTGTCGCTCGGCCTGGCCCCACTGCTCGTTCGCCGGCTCCTGCGGGCGGTTCGCGAGGCTGCGGACCGTGGCGTCGGTGTCCTCCTCGTCGAGCAGCACGTGCGCCAGGCCCTCGCGGTCGCCGATCGTGCCTACATCCTCCAGCGGGGCAGGGTGGCGATGTCGGGGACCGCTCGTGAGCTGCTGGACAACATCGACGAGATCGAGCGACTCTACCTCTCGATTCCCGATCGCTTCGGCGCACCGTCCGTCAACGGTCGCGGCGGCCCAGGCGACCCAGCGCCGCCCGCGGTGTCCCCGTGATCGTCGACGCGGACGCGCACGTCAACGAGTCCCTCGACGCTCTGGAGCCCTTCATCGAGGAACCCTACCGTTCACGCCGGCCGCGGGCGATCACCGATACCACGGGGAGATCGCGCATCCTGCTCGAAGGCCGTCTCTACCCCGAGCCGCGGCTGCGCCAGGCCCACAGCCGCGGAGTCGAGGGCGTCCACCTCGGCGGCTCGCGAGCCGGAGCGTTTGACCCCACATCACGCCTCGCCGATCTCGATGTCGAGGGGATCGACGTTCAGGTGGTCTACGGCAGCCTGGGGCTGGCGCTGACATCCATCGCCGACGCCGATTTCGCCGTGGCGATGAGCCGCGCCCTCAACGATTACTACGCCGACTTCTGCGGTGCGGCGCCGACCCGGCTGCGCTGCGTGGCGACGCTGCCGCTTCAGGACGTCGCCGCCTCGGTCGACGAGATGCGCCGCGCGGTGGGCGAGCTCGGCCACGTGGGCGTCGTGGTCCCCCCGAACGTCGACGGACGCAACCTTGACGACCCCGCCTTCGCGCCGGTGTTCGCCGAGGCCGAGCGACTGGACGTGCCGGTGTCGGTGCACTGGGGCAACGGTGCCTACCTGCGCGCCGCCGGGACGGAGCGATTCGACACGCACTTCATGGTCCACGCCGTGGGCCATCCCTTCGAGCAGATGATCGCGCTGGCCAGCATCATCTGCGGCGGCGTGCTCGAGACCTTCCCGCGGCTGCGGGTGGGCTTTCTCGAAGCGGGCTGCGGCTGGCTCCCCTTCTGGGCCGAGCGACTCCATGAGCACTGGGAGCGCCGCGGGGCCGAGATGCCGAGGCTGCGCGCCGACCCCTTGGAGTACCTGGCGCGGGGATCGTGCTATTTCACCACGGAGCCCGACGAGCAGGGTCTACCGGCGGCGCTCGGCACCGCGGGCGCGGGCAACCTCATGTACGCCTCTGACTACCCGCATTCCGACAGCAAGTTCCCGGAGTCGGTCAGGTGCCTCCGCGAGCGGAGCGACCTGTCGGAGGATGTCAAGAGCAAGCTCCTCGGCGAGAACGCTGCCCGGTACTACCGCCTGGACGGCGGATCGGAAGGGTGACCTTCCGACCGACTCCCAATCCGGTCGTGGGCGGAGTGGTGGTTGTCGAGCCCGCAACCGGCAGGGGCGTCCCGGCGGGCGCGACGATGGTCAGCAGCGTAGCGCTGAGGGCGGAGTTGCAGAGCGCTGGGCTCGAGGTTGCGCTGCTCCAGGTGTCCGACGCCGCACTCCTTGGAGAAGCAGATAGCCCCGATGGAACCGCGCCCCCGCGGCTCGCCGCCGTCGTGGATGGGCTCGCGCAGCGCTGCGGCGCTCACGGCGACCGGATTGTGATCATCGCGTTCACCACGTCCGCGGAGTGGGCGCTGCAGGGGATGAGCCGCGAGCCGCGCATCCGCGGCACGGCGCTGATCGCGGCGCGCCTTGGTCCGGCCGGCCGCGACCTGCTGCGTGACTGGCCGGAGAATCCCATCCTCTGCGTCGCCACTGCGGCCGACCATGACGCGTTGCGAGACATGTCGGCCGTGTGGCTTGCGTCGACTCATGCGCGCAGCGGGCTGGTGCTGCTCGACCCCTCCGACCTGGCGCCGGGGGATCGGGAGCCGGCCGCAGCGACGGTGGCTAGGTGGGTGCGGGCCGTCCTCACCGGGGTCGCGGTGACCCGGGAGGTGACCTTCGAGTCGGCCGACGGCTGGAAGCTCTTCGGCAACCTCACCATGCCCGGCGGCGGCGCCGGCGACGCAGCGGGTGTCGTCCTTCTTCATTCGGGGCGCAGCGACCGCTTCGCGATGCTCGACCTGGAGCGGACACTGGCGTCGTCAGGACTCGCCGTGCTCAACATCGACTGGCGCGGTCGCGGGCGCAGCACCAACAAGGGCAGCTATTTCGACCTCAGCCCGGCCGAGAAGCAGGCCGGCGGCCTCGACGCCGCCGCGGCGATCGACTTCCTCGCCGCGCAGCCGGGCGTCGATGAGCAGCGCCTCGCCGCGGTCGGCGTCGTCCACGGGGCGGAGTACGCAGTCCGCGCCGGGCTGAAGGATCCCCGGGTCAAGGCGCTGGTCCTGCTCACGGGCTATGTGCCGCGTGACGAGCGCGAGCGCGGTTTCCTGACCGGCGGCCGGGTGCAGGTGTTGTATGTCAGCGGCACCGGCCATCGCTCGGTGACGGCGGCGATGCGCGAGCTGCACAGGGCCACCCCCCCCGGGCGATCGCGATTCGTCCTGTACTCCGGTGGCGCCATCGGCTACCAGCTGCTCGAGCTCGACGACCGGCTCGGCCCGGATATCGCCCGCTGGTTGGGCGACACGCTTGGTGCCGACGACCCTGCTCAGGACGACCTGCTGCAGCCGCCGGCTCCGCTGGCGCGGAGTGCACCTCCGGCCGCCGTCTCCGTCGCACCCCGCGGTCCATGGCCCGGGCCTGAGCAGGTCCGGTTGGTCGCCGCCGACGGGTGGGAGCTGAGCGGGATCCTGCATGGCAGGGGTGCCGAGACAGCCCGCGCGGCAGTCGTCCTGGTGCCCGGGTCGAAGCACGAGCGGGACGCCTTCGGTCCCGATGTGCTCGGCGTGCTTCGCGACGCAGGTTTGACCGTGCTCGCCATCGACGTGCGCGGGCGGGGCTCGAGCCAGGGTGCACTGCGCTTCGCAGACATGGCGCCGGGGCAGCGTCAGGACGTCCGCCTCGACGTCGCCGCCGCGATCGACCGCGCCGCAGCGGCCCTCGGGGGCAGCGATCCGCAGGTGTGCGTCGTCGTCGAGCAGGACAGCGTCGGGCCTGCACTGCTCGCGTGCGCCGCAGACGGCCGCGTGACCGCAGTCTGCGTGCTGTCGCCGCGGCTCATGCGGTCCATCGGGCGCACCGCGATGGCGGGACCCGCTCCGCTCCTTTGCGTGGCCAGCCTCGAGGATCGGCGCGGCGTACGCGATGCCATCGATCTCTATGCGGACAGCACCGACTCGCGCAGCCGGCTCAGCCTGCTGGACGGGGCCGGCATCGGCACGACGATGTTGAGCACCTGGCGCTTCGAGCATCCCGATCAGCCGCCCCTCGAGCAGGCCATCGCCGGATGGCTTGCAAGCGTGGTGCAACCGGACGGCAGCTAGCAGCGCGCCAGAGAGCCGCGGCGTCAGCTCGACGCCACCCCGGGTACGTCGACCCCGACGATGTCGATCGTGCCCGTGGGGGCGCCGCCCGGACGCAACGACTCGGCCTCGGAGTAGGTGCAGATGAACAGCGTGCGCAGGTCGGCGCCGCCGAGCTCGCATGCAAACGCACCGCGGGCTCCGGTCGGGACGCGTTCGACGACCTCACCGCCGGGGCGCACCCGGACCACCGCACAGCCGAGCGGGTCGGCCACCCAGACCGCGCCCTCGGCATCGAGGCAGATACCGTCGGGGACCGTGGTGCCAAGGTCGGCGAAGGGTCGCCGGTCGGTGAGGCTGCCGTCGTCGAGGATGGTGAAGGCGGTCAGGCGACTGGCCGCGGACTCGGCGACGATCAAGGTCGCGCCGTCGGGGGTGACCACGCAGCCGTTGGGAAACGCCAGCTCGTCAGCCACCTCACGGAGCCCCCCGTCGGGCGTGACCAGGATCAGTGAGGCGGGCGCCGGAGGAGCACCGGCCCCGAGGTCGTATCCGAAGTGCCCGACGTAGGCCCGCCCGGTGCGATCGACGACCATGTCGTTGCATTTGCCCCGGGCCAGCGCCGAGAGGTCGGCAACCTGCTCGGCGCCGGCTCCGCGGAACCGGAGCAGGCGCCGGTCGGTCATCGAGACGACGAGGAGATCGCCCTGCGGAGACCATCCCAGCCCCGACGGCTCTCCTGGGACGACCACCTCACACCTCGACGCCCCGTGCATGTCGACGCTCATCACCCGATGAGCGCGCTTCTCGGAGAACCAGAGGCGCCCGGCGTGCCAGCGTGGGCTCTCGGGAAAGGCCAGCGAGTCGAGCAGTGGCTGAGGTGACCGGCCGATCACGCGGGACACCCCCTTCAACCGCACGTGGGTGGGCCTTGCGATCCGGCCCGGCAGGGGACAGGTCCGCAGCGGCCTACAGTATCCTGAATTCGCTATGCCGGGTTCGCGGTGACCTCATGCACGGGATCCTGAGGTACGGCGCGTACCTGCCCGCGGCGCGCCTCTCCCGAGCGGAGATTGCATCCTCGCTCGGCGCGCCCCCGCTTCAAGGTTCGCGGACGGTGGCCGCATACGACGAGGACACCACCTCGCTGGCGGTCGAGGCGGCACGGAGTCTGGTGGTGGACGGCGCTCCCAGGCCGGCGACGCTGCATTTCGCAACCACGGCGCCCGCCTACGCCGACAAGACGAACGCCACCGCGATTCACGCCGCCCTGGGGCTGGACGCCCACTGCTTCGCGGTGGACTCGGTGGGGGCTGTGCGCAGCGGGGTCGGCGCGTTGTGCGGCGCCGCACAAACCGCGGGGCTGGCGGTCCTCAGCGATATCCGCACCGGCCTGCCCGGCTCGGCGGACGAGCAGTCCGGGGGCGACGGCGCCGCCGCCTTTCTCTTCGGTGACGGGGAAGACGTCATCGCCGAGTTCTGCAGCATGGCATCGGCGACGGCCGAGTTCCTCGATCGCTGGCGCGTCCCCGGTGAGCTGCACAGCCGGGTGTGGGAGGAGCGCTTCGGCGCGCAGATGTACGCGCCGCTGGTGCGCGACGCAGTCGGCCGGGCACTGGAGGCCGCCGGGGTCACACAGCCCGACCGCATCGTGGTCAGCTCTCCGCACGCCCGAGCGGCCCGCGCGACCCTGGCGATGTTTCCTGCGGCATCGCATCCGGAAGGGCTGGAGGAGACCGCCGGCTACAGCGGCGCCGCCCACGCAGGCCTGGGACTGGCCGACACCCTCGATCGTGCCCACGCAGGTCAGACGATTCTGCTCGTGGTCGCCTCCGACGGTTGCGACGCCCTGGTGCTGCGCACCACCGCTGCGCTGGACGCGAGACGCGCCCCGCGTTCGGTGCGTGCTCAGCTCGCTGCCGGGCGGCCGATCTCGTACTCCTCCTATCTCACGTGGCGGGGACTGCTGCGGCGCGAGGCCCCCCGCCGCCCCGACCCCGCGATGCCTGCGCCGCCGGCGTCGGCCCGTCGTGAACCGTGGAAGTTCGGCCTGGTGGGCAGCCGGTGCCGCCGCTGCTCCACCGCCCACCTGCCCCCCGCCCGCGTCTGTGTGCGCTGTCAGGCCGTGGACGAGATGAATCCCGAACGCTTCGCCGAGAGCAGGGCGCGCGTGGCCACGTTCGCCATCGACCACCTGGCGTGGTCGATGGCGCCCCCGGTGGTGGCTGCCGTGGTCGACTTCGACGGCGGCGGCAGGCTCCTCTGCGAGCTGGCCGACGTCGATCCGGCGCAGGTCAGGATCGGCACACGGGTGGCCATGACCTTTCGCCGGCTCTACACCGCCGACGGGGTCCACAACTATTTCTGGAAGGCGCGCCCTGTGGAGGACGAGGAAGATGGCGAGCAACGGCATTCGTGACCGAGTGGCCGTCGTGGGCATGGGCTGCACAGCCTTCGGTGAGCACTGGGACAAGTCGGCCAGCGACCTCCTCATCGACGCCGCCTCGGAGTGCTTCGCCGCGGTGCCCGGGCTGACGCAGAACGAGGTCGACGCCTACTGGCTGGGCACCCTTGGCTCGGGCTCGTCGGGTCTGACTCTGAGCCGGGCTCTCAAGATCGACTATCGTCCCGTGACGCGCGTGGAGAACTTCTGCGCCACCGGATCCGAGGCTTTCCGAAACGCCTGCTATGCGGTCGCGTCCGGAGCCTACGACCGGGTCATGGCCATCGGCGTCGAGAAGCTGAAGGACTCCGGGTTCTCTGGACTGACGAGCGCGCGTCCCCCCGACGACGGCACCGCGTACTCGGGGACCGCTCCGGCTGCCTTCTCCCTGCTGGCGCCGGCCTACTGCCGGCGCTACGGGATCGACGAAAACGCGATGAAGGAGATCATCACCCGGATCGCCTGGAAGAACCATCAGAACGGGGCTCTGAATCCACGGGCCCAGTTCCGGACACCTGTGAGCAAGGAGACGATCGCTGGGTCGCCGCGCGTGGCCGGAATGCTGGGGATCTACGACTGCTCGGGCGTCTCAGACGGCGCCGCTGCAGCCCTGATTGTCCGCGCCGAGGACGCGCGAGACTACACCGACCACCCCATGTACGTGAAGGCGCTGGCGTTCGTGGCCGGCCCCGCAGCCGGGCCGCTGAGCCCCGAGTACGACTACACGACCTTCGAAGAGGTGGTGCGCTGCGCCGCCGACGCCTACGCGCAGGCGGGCATCCGCGAGCCCCGCCGCGAGATCTCCATGGCGGAGGTCCACGACTGCTTCACGCCGACCGAGCTCGTGCTGATGGAGGACCTGGGCTTCTCGGAGCGAGGCCAGGCGTGGCGCGACGTCCTCGACGGCTTCTTCGACCTGGACGGCGGACTCCCGGTCAACCCTGACGGAGGGTTGAAGTCGTTCGGGCATCCCATCGGCGCCAGCGGACTGCGCATGCTCTTCGAGATGTGGCTGCAGCTTCGCGGCGAGGCTGGGGAGCGGCAGGTGCCGGAGGCGACGCTGGGTCTGACCCACAACCTCGGCGGGTCACCGGGCGATTGCGTCAGTTTTGTCGGAATCGTCGGAGGGGAGCTGGGCTGACGCTGCCGGCGCCCGCCGCCCCGGGATCAGTCGCGCAGACGAAGGATGGCGTCGACTTCGACGCTCGCACCACCGGGCAGGGACACCACACCGATCGCCGTCCGGGCGCACAGCAGCTCCTCGCCGAAGATCTCGATCAGCAGCTGGGACGCTCCATCCACCACCTTGGGCATCTGATTGAAGCCCGGCGTGGTGCGCACGAACCCGGTCATCTTGACGAAGCGCTCGATGCGATCGAGCGTCCCCAGGGCGCCGCGCAGGTTCCCCAGGGTGCTGAGCATCGCTCCACGCGCCGAGAGCTGCCCGTCTTCCAGGGAGAGGTCATCACCGAGACAGCCCGCATATGCCAGGCGGAGCGGCGGACCTTCCACGGCGACGATGCCCGACGTGAACGCAAAACCGCCGTCGACGACCACCGACCGGTACAGGGCACCGGCGGGCAGCGGGTCCGGCACCCTGATCCCGAGCTCAGCAGCTCGAGCCTCCCAGCTTTTCATGCGCGCACCTCCGTCGGTCCTGTCCGTGCTGCCACCACCCTCGATCGCGGGGCCGGGCAAACAGTATCCTCTATACCGCCCGTCGTCGACCCATCGGTTCTGAGCGAGGTCCCTTGAAGGCGCACGCGATCCTCGACGCCGACCTCGCAACCATCGCGGGTGCGGCCGCGTCCGCCGAGCAGATCGGGTTCGACGGCGTGTGGACGACCGAGACCAGCCATGACCCTTTCCTGCCCCTGGTGGTCGCGGCCTCGTCGACGCGCCGGCTCGACGTCGGGACCGCCATCGCGGTGGCCCTCCCGCGCAATCCCATACACCTGGCGCAGCTCGGCTGGGATCTGCAGACGCATTCCCGTGGTCGGTTCATCCTCGGGCTCGGCAGCCAGGTCCGCGCGCACATCGAGCGTCGTTTCGGCTCGGCCTACGATCACCCGGCAGCCCGCATGCGCGAGCTGGTCTGCGCCATCAGGGCCATCTGGCGTTCCTGGGAGACCGGGGAGCCGCTGGAGTTCCGTGGCGAGTTCTACACGCACACGCTCATGACGCCGCTCTTCAACCCCGGCCCCAATCCCTTCGGAAGGCCCAAGATCTTTGTGGCCGGCGTCGGGCCGGGAATGGTCGGCGTCGCGGGCGAGGTCGCGGACGGGCTGCTGGTGCACGGGCTGACCTCCAGGTCCTATCTGGACACAGTCGCCCTCCCCGCGCTCGAGGCCGGAGGAGCGCGCGCGGGGCGTGCCGCCGGCGCGGTGGAGGTGTGCCGTCAGCTGTTCCTCGTGACCGGCCGCGACGAGCGTGAGCAGGCGGCGGCGGAGCGCACCGTTCGTGAGCGGCTGGCCTTCTACGCCTCGACCGCTGCCTACCGGGTGGTGCTCGAATGCCACGGCTGGGGAGCGCTGCAGGGGCGCCTCGCCCCCCTCGCGCGACGCCGGGCATGGGAGGAGATGAGCGCCCTCATCGACGACGAGATGCTCAACACCTACGCCATCGTGGGGGCGCCGGAGCAGCTCCCCGAGCTGATCCTGAGCCGTTTCGGCGGCACGGTGCAGAGGGTCAGCTTCAACGTCCCGTTCCACCGCGATCCGCTCCGCTGGGAGGCGGTCATCACCGCGCTCCACGCGGGATTGAGCTCTTCGGCAAGGGACCAGCCCTGAGACCTGGTCCGATCAGCCTCTGTCGCGACCGGGCTGCCCGGAGGGCCGGTCACGCTCGACCCGCGGCTCACGAGGGAGGCCGAGAACGCGTTCTCCGATGATCGTCCGCATGATCTCGTCGGTCCCTCCCGCGATGGAAAGACCGGGAGCGATCAGCAGAACGCGGCTCCAGCGGCCGGCCTGCGGGTCCGCTTCACTCCACGCCTGCGCGGCGGGGCCGGCGATCTGCCACCCGACCGCGGCGACGCGACGCACCAGCGCCGACTGGACCAGCTTGGCGACCGACCCCTCGGGCCCGGGCACATCGCCGGCGAGGATCGCGCCGCTGATCCGTTCGCCGATCGCGGCGAGGATCTGCTCCTGGATGTGGACTTCGGCGATCGCCTGGCGTACCACCGGATCGTCACCCTTGCCCAGGTCCATGGCAGCAGCCGCGAGCTCGTGGGCGTCGGGAATGTCGTGGCTGCGCACGCCGGTGCCGATGGAGACTCGTTCGGTCATCAGCGTCACGACCGCGGCGCTCCACCCTGCGTTCACCTCCCCGAGCACGGCATCGTCGCGAACGTGGACGCCGTCGAGGAAGACCTCGTTGAACGCGGAGGCGCCGTTCATCTGACGCAACGGCCGTACGGTGACGCCGGGCGCATGCATGTCGAGGATGAACATCGTCAGCCCGGCATGCTTGGGCACGTCGGGGTCGGTGCGCGCGAGGATCATCCCGTAGGCCGCGTACTGCGCCGCCGACGTCCACACCTTCTGCCCGGTGAGCCTCCAGCCGCCTTCGGCGCGCTCCGCGCGGGTGCGGAGCGAGGCGACGTCGGAGCCGGCATCGGGCTCGGAGAACAGCTGGCACCAGATCTCGTCGCCGCGGAGCATGGGCTCGATGTACCGCCGCTTCTGCGTCTGGGTGCCGACGGCGAGCACGGTGGGGCCGCACATGCCCAGCCCCACGGCGTACGGCGTGAGCGGCAGGTCATATGCTCCGACCTCCTGGTTGAAGACCACCTGTTCGCGGTTGGTCAGTCCCTGGCCGCCGTATTCCTGGGGCCAGGTGATGCCGGCGAAGCCCGCGTCGTGGAGCAGGCGCTGACAGGCGCGGGCCCGCGCGAGGCGTGCCTGAGCATCGCTGTCCTCCGCAAGCGGTCGACCCGGGTCGGCGCGCGTCCCCGCGAGCCATCCGTGCCGCGGCGCCTGGTCAGCGAGCCACGTCTGCAGCCTGGCGCGGAAGGGTGCGATGTCCTCATGGTCGGACCGGTCACGGTGCTGATCGCCCATCACATACCCACCGCGCTCGCGATCCGCTCGCGGTGATGGACCGCGTCACCGAAGAGCAGGGCATCCGCGAAGGCGCGCCGGTAGTACAGGTGCAGGTCGTGCTCCCACGTGTAGCCGATGCCGCCGTGCACCTGGATGGCGGCGGCTGCCACCCGACAGGACGCCTCCGAGCAGAACGCCTTGGCCAGGCTCGCTCCGACGCGCAGGCCGTCGACGCCACCGGCGGCCAGCCGAGCCGCCTGGTAGAGCACCGAGCGCGCACTCTCGACGTCGACGAGCATGTCGGCGCAGCGGTGCTTGATCGCCTGAAAGCTGCCGATGGGCCTGCCGAACTGGTGACGCGCCCCGGCATAGTCGACGGAGAGCTCAAGACAGCGTGCCGCGATCCCCAGCTGCTCGGCGGCGACGGCCAGCGCGGCGCTGTCCAGCACACGCGCGATCAGGCCCTCGCCTACCTCGCTCGATCCGACGATGCGACACGGTGTCTCGTGGAAGACCACCCTGGCCTGGCGGCGACCGATGTCGAGCGTGCTGAGCGGGACGCAGTGCATGCCAGGAGCTCCGGCGTCGACCAGGAAAAGCCCACTGCCTGAGGAAGCGCGTGCGGTGACCAGGAGCACATCGGCCTGGGCGCCTGCAAGCACGCAATCCTTGGCGCCCGTGAGCGTCCA
>DATDHG010000057.1:0-1797 GCA_036521675.1 Candidatus Dormiibacterota bacterium | reverse complement strand
CTTCCGGCGACCGCGGCCGGCCTCCGGGATAAAGAAGCTGCGCGAGATGCGAGTGAAGAACGGCAGATCGTCCGGCGCGATCCGCCGCAGCACGAGGCGGGCCGACTCCAGCCGGTCTGTGGCGCGCGCCAGGGTCATATTCAAGACCCCTTCATGTCGCTCGCATTGTAGCGCCTTTCGCGGAGTCGGCATCGGTAGCAGCGACGGCGCACGAGGTCCGCTGGCGGCGCGCGGCGAATGGCTCTGTTGCTGACAAGTGAAATGTCCGCTGGGTTTTGACAAGTGATCTGTCCGCTCAGTCCTGCGAGCCCGTGGGCAAGCGGGGGCGACGAGGGCACTTGGGTGGGGGGATGCTACGGGTCAGGGGCGGGAGCGATCGTCGATCCTGGGGCAAATGCGCGCGGGCATTTTTCGGCCGGTCGAGCGGGAGGGGCCTCCCGTGACGGTCATAGCGGCCGAAACAGCGCGCGCCGTGCCAGACCGAGAGCAGCCCGTGGACATCCCGGCGCACGGTGACGCGCAGGCCGGCGCAGGTGCGCCGGCCCGGTTGCTTGGCCAGTTGCAAGGGAATCTCGTCGAAGGTGACCACATTGTCCTGGCCGACCGTACGCGCGTCCTGCTCGCACAGGATGCCGTCGAGCTCGACGCCGTGCAGGGGGACGAACGCGGGGCTGGGGTCGGCCGGCGGGTGCGCGAACTCCTCGTCGTAGTCGGCGATGAACCGCTCCGTCAAGTAGGCATTAGCGCCGGCGCGGGTGGTGATCCCCGCCAGGGCGAGCTCGTTGACGAGGCGCCCCTGCACGGTGCGGTTGAGTCGCTCACTGCGGCCGCGGGCCTGCGGCGAGTAGGCGCCGATGTGCTCGATGCCGAGGTGGGCGAGGGCGCGGCCGACCTGGGTCGGGTGGGTGCGGTCGATAGGGCCGCCGGCCGTGGGGGTGTGAAAGGCCCAGTGGGCGCGGTCCGTATACAGCGCGATGGGCAAGCCCCACGCGGTACAGACGGCGTGGAGCGCGGTGAACACCGCCGCCGTGGTTTCGCCGGGCCACAACTGCGCGTAGAGCAGACGTTTGGTCGCGTCGTCAACGACCGTGATGAGCGTCTGCCGCTCCTCAGGGCGGCGCCGCAACCAGACATGCGGGCTGCCATCCAGGTGCAGGAGCTCGCCAAAGCAGGCGCGGGGCTCCCGCCGCCGGCGGTGGCGGCCCCGCGCCCTGGCCTTGCGCACGAGCCCAGCCTCCTGCAGGGCGAGCTTGATGAAGCTATAGGACAGCCTCACGGCGTGCTCCCGCCGGGCGAAGCGGTAGAAGTGGCGGACGTTCCAGCCAGCAAAGCGCTCCCGATACAGCCGCAGGATGCGCTGCACCTCGGGGGCCGGCGCCTGGCGGCGCGACGGGCGCCCCCGGCGCCGGTCATACAGCGCCACCGGCCCGCCCGCCTCGTAGCGGGCGCGCCAGCGCCGCACGCTGCGCGGATCGAGGCCCAGGATGTCGGCCGCCTGCAACCAAGTGATCGCTCCACTCAACGCGCGCACGATGACTTGCTGGATCTTCATGGCCCGCTCCACAGCGGCCGCGGCATAGAGCATGGTCACCTCCTGCAACCATGGCTCTACCCGACACCGCCCGCAAAGCGGACAGTTCACTTGCTCTCGGGAGCGGACAGATCATGTGCTCCCTACACGCCTCTGACCCTGTCTTGACCACACAGATGGCGCCGCGTAGCATGCGCCCATGACGATCAAATACCGGATCGGAATCATGCCCGGGCCCTGGCCACCGGGGCGGGAGAGCGGACGGT
>DATDHG010000056.1:0-1686 GCA_036521675.1 Candidatus Dormiibacterota bacterium | reverse complement strand
GCCCTGGAACCGCTGCGGGCCGCGTACGACGTCATCCTCATCGACTGCCCGCCCTCGCTCGGGCTGCTGACCATCAACGCCCTGACGGCTGCGGACTCGGTGATCGTCCCGGTGCAGACTGACTACCTCTCCGTCCGCGGGGCCAGCCTCCTCGTCTCGAAGACGCTGCGCCGGGTGCAGCGCCGGCTCAACCCCGACCTCCGCCTCCTCGGTGTCCTGGTCGCCATTCACGACGCCCGCACCGCGCACGCTCGCGACGTCCTCGCGGGTCTTGGCGAGACCTTCGGGGAGGCGATGTTCGGCACCGTCATCAAACACACAGTCCGCTTCCGCGACGCCGCCGCCGAGGGGCACTCGATCCTCGCCCACCGGGGCTCCCACGACGCTGCGGACGCCTTTCGCCGGCTCGCCGACGAGGTGCTCGCCCGCTCGAGGGCCACCCATGCCGTCGCGTAGCGACCTCCGCAAGAAGGTCACCGGCGCGTTCGCCGACGAGGACGTCGAGGACCTCGGCCCCTCCCGGGGTCTCTTCGACAGCGCAACGGGAGCCGGGCAGCTTCGCCGCATCCCCGTCGGCAAGATCGCCCCCAGGGCCGACCAGCCCCGACAGTCGATGGAGCCCGCGGCCCTCGACGAGCTCACGGAGAGCATTCGTGCCCATGGCGTCCTTCAGCCGATTCGAGTGCGGCCCGGCGAGGCGGGTGGCTACGAGATCATCGCCGGCGAGCGGCGCTGGACGGCGGCGCGGCGGGCCGGGCTGCGCGAGATCCCCGCGGTCATCGCCGAGGCGGGCGACGACGAGGCGTACGTCGAGTCGCTCATCGAGAACATCCAGCGCGAGGACCTCAACGCGGTGGACCGGGCGCGAGCGCTCAAGCGGCTGCGGGTCGACCTGGGCCTCCAGTCCTGGGAGGAGGTGGGCCGGGTCGTCGGCATCACCCGCCGGCACGTGCACAACCTGCTCAACATCTCCAGGCTTCCCGAGCCGATCCAGCAGGACATCCGCGTGGGCGACCTCACCGAGAAGCACGGTCGCGCGCTCCTGCGCCTGGAGGGCCACCCGGCGCAGCAGCTGAAGCTGTGGGCGCTCATCCACGCGGAGGGGCTCTCCGGTGACGCTGCGCTCGAGACGGCGAAGGAGCTGCGCCCCACCACGGCTTCTCCACGGCGCCTCGGGCCGCCCACCGGCCCGACCGCCGCCCGCGACGTAGCCACCGCCGTCGACACCCTGCTCGCCTTGCTCACCCAGGCCGAGCCGGCAGCGCTGGCTGCGGTCCGCGACCGCCTCGAGGAGCTCCGCGACCGACTCGGCGACGCGCTCGTGACTGCGCCCGTCGCCGCCGTGCCCAAGGACGGGTCACCGGGGGTGTGAACCTGGGTTCACAGTGGTGGGTTTCTTCTAGGCGTCACGCGGCCCAGACGAACTCGGGCCGACAGAGGCCATCGTCACCCGCGCCCGGCGGCAGCGGACTGGCGAAGATGCGGCGCCCGACGCGGCGTCGCGCTGCGGGCCGCATACGAAGCAGGGTGGGCAAGGGTGCCCCTCGAACCCGGCGTAGTCGGTAGAGGCACGCTCGGCCTCCTGGTACATGACTGGCGCCGGCAGCTCGAGCCGGAGCGCGGCCGGCACACCTTCTGCGACGACGACCTCGCCGTCGAGGAGGGCCGCCGCGCCGTCCCGCCGCT
>DATDHG010000055.1:0-2300 GCA_036521675.1 Candidatus Dormiibacterota bacterium | reverse complement strand
GGCGGGGGTGGCTTCGGCGGTGGCGGCGGCGGCAACGGCAGCGGTTTCTTCCTCATCAGCCTGCTGCTCTTCGGCCACGGGCTGGGCTTCGGCGTACTCCTCGCGCTGCTTCTGGCCTACGCCCTCTTCAGCCGCTTCGGGACAGGCATGACGGGTGGTGGCTCACGGGGCTACGCACCGCCCCCGATGCCCCAGGAGCCACTGCCGCGTGGCGGCGCCCAGAACTCCAGCGGGATGCCCCCGGGAGCCTACGGGCCCCGCAACGCTGCTGAGGCCACCGCCTACGCTGCCGGCTCGTACGCGCCGGCCGGGGCCGGCGGCTACGACGACACCCACCCCATCGGAGTCCCCGAACGCTTCCGCGGGGCCACGCTCGAGGGCAGCCACCCCGCCGCCGCCAGCGGGGCGGGCGCGAGCGTGGAGGAGGGGCTGGCCGCCATCACCGCACATGACCCCGCCTTCGACGCCGCCGCCTTCGTCTCCCAGGCGCAGTCGTCGTTCTTCATCATCCAGGAGGCCTGGTCGCAGGGGAAGCCGGAGATGAGCCGCAGCGTGATGGCCGACGGCCTGGCGCAGCAGTTCGCCTTCCAGATGGACGAGTACACGCGCAAGGGCCAACGCAACCTGCTCGACGGGCTGACGGTCGCGCACGCCGACGTCGTTGCGGCGCACAGCGATCAGAGCTTCGACACCCTGACCGTGCGTTTCCAGGCCGCCAGCGCCGACTACGACGTCGACGTCAGGTCCGGACGCGTGACCCGCGGCCATCGCGACCTCGAACCGTGGACTGAGGACTGGATCTTCCAGCGGTCCGCCCAGGCCACGACCCGGCCCGGCGAGGGCACCATGAACCGCCGCTGTCCCAACTGCGGGGCGCCGATCAGCATCAGCCCGGAGGGCACCTGCGAGTACTGCCACGCCCAGGTGATGAGCGGGAAGTACGACTGGGTTCTGGCCAGGATCGACCAGGTGCAGGCGGCCTACTCTCAGCCTTACTAGACTGCGGGCCGTGGCCCAGACCTGCGCCGGCTGCGGGGCGCAGCTCCCCGAGGAAGCGCGTTTCTGCCCGGCCTGTGGCCGCTCCGTCGCGGCCGGGTCGGGCGAGGAGCGGCGGGTGGTCACCATCCTGTTCGCGGACGTCGCCGATTCCACCGGTCTGGGGGAGCGGCTCGACCCCGAGCAGCTGGCCGAGGTGATGCAGGCCTACTTCGCGTCCATGCGTGAGGAGATCGCGGCCGAGGGAGGGACTGTCGAGAAGTTCATCGGCGACGCGGTGATGGCGGTGTTCGGCGTCCCCGTGGCGCACGAGGATGACGCCTCGCGGGCGCTGCGCGCGGCGCTGCGGATGCGCACGCGGCTGGCCCGTCTCAACGGCGAGCTGGAGGAGAGCCACTCCGTCCGGCTGGCGGTGCGGATCGGGATCAACACCGGCGAGGTCGTGAGCACGCGCTCGGCCGCCCCCGGCGAGGCGATGGTCAGCGGCGACGCCGTCAACGTCGCCGCCCGGCTCGAGCAGAGCGCGTCGCCCGGGCAGGTGCTCGTCGCGGAGCGCACGTCCCGAGCCGCTCGCGGCTTCAGCCTGCGCTCGCTGGGTCCGCTGGCGCTCCGCGGCAAGGACGCGGGGGTCGGCGCCCTGGAGCTGCTCGGCACCGCCCACGCACGGCGGCGCGGGATCCCCGGCCTGCATGCGCCCATGGTCGGCCGCGACGCCGAGGTCGACCTGCTGCGCAGCCTCTATGCACGGGTCGCTGCAGAGGGGAGGCCGCACCTGGTCACCGTGTACGGCGACCCGGGGGTGGGCAAGAGCCGCCTGGTCACGGAGTTCACGGCCTGGCTCAAGGCGCTCGATCCGCCCCCCGGCATCGTGCGGGGGCGGTGCCTGCCCTACGGCATCGGCGTGACCTACTTTCCGCTGGCCGAGATCCTCAAGCGCGGGGCGGGGGTTTCCGAGAGTGACGCGCCCGACGTGGCGCGGCAACGCGTGCGCGACCACTGCTCCGGGCTGCTCACCGCGGAGGTGGCCGCCGACCCGCAGCACGCCACGGCGGTACTAGGGGTGACCATCGGGCTCGAGGAGGTCGCGACGGTCTTCGGCGACGTCGAACCGCGCCAGGTGCGCACCCACATGCACGCGGCGTGGCGCTCCTACTTCGCGGCGCTGGCCGGGGTGGGCCCGCTGGTGGTCGTGGTGGAGGACATCCACTGGGCTGAGGATGCTTTGCTCGACCTTCTCGACGAGGTCGCCGACCGCGTGCCCGGTCCCGCTCTCTTCGTGTGCCCGTCGCGGCCGGAGCTGACCC
>DATDHG010000054.1:0-2903 GCA_036521675.1 Candidatus Dormiibacterota bacterium | reverse complement strand
GAGAGACCTATCCGGTGGCGAGAAGCAACGGCTTGCGCTTGCGATCGTTCTCGGCGACCAAGACGACCCACCCGCCGTCGTGTGCCTCGACGAGCCGACCAGGGGCATGGACCGAGGTCGCAAGCAGGAGCTGGCTGAGCTACTCAAGACCCTCGATGCGGCGGTGCTGGTTGCGACGCATGACCCAGAGTTCGTGGCGGCGTTCGCCGACCGCGTCGTCCTCCTTGCTGACGGCGCCCCGATCGCCGACGGCTCCACCAGGGAGGTTCTGAGCGGAGGGACGTACTTCGCCACCGAAGTGGCGCGCATCACCGATGGCGCCGCGCTCACCGTCGAGGAACTCCAGGAACCGGTGGCAGTGACCGCATGACCTGGCAGCTCGGCACGTTCAGCGTCCTGGCCGTCGCGCTAGCCGCCGGTTTCGCTTGGTACGAGCGCCGGCGCCCGGATGCGCGGGTCGTTGCGCTGGTGGCGACGCTCGCCGCGTTCGCGGCCCTCGGGCGGATCGCGTTCGCGGCGCTGCCGAACATCAAGCCCACAACCGACATCGTCCTGATCTCCGGATACGCCCTTGGCGGCGCTCCCGGATTCATGGTCGGAGCGCTCGCGGGGCTCGTATCGAATTTCTTCTTCGGCCAGGGCCCGTGGACACCGTGGCAGATGGCTGCGTGGGGCGCGACCGGGGCGTTGGGCGCCGGCCTCGCGACGCTCACCCGCGAGCGGATCTCCCGGTGGCCCCTCGCCGTCGTCTGTGGGGTGACGGGTTCCGCGTTCGCCGCGGTACAGGACTTCGGCGACTGGGTGACGTTCAGCGACCACAGCGCCGCCCAGCTCGCGGTCTACGTGGGCAAGGGAAGCGGCTTCGACCTCGTCCACGCTGCGGGCTGCGGGCTGTTCGCTTTGGCCTTCGGCCCGGCGCTGCTGCGATCGCTCCAGCGCTTCACGGCCCGCCTCGCGGTCACCTGGCGGGCGCCCGATCTGGTCGTGCCCGCCATCATCGCGATCGTGGTGGCGGTGGCGATTCTCCCCGCGCAGGCTCGCGCCGCCACGCCGGCGGCCTACCTGCTGGCCGCCCAGAATGGCGACGGTGGCTTCCCGCCGACACCGGGCCAGGCGTCGAGTCAGCTGTTCACCTGCTGGGCGGTGATGGGCCTCGCCGCCGACGGGGTGGCTCCGGCGCAGATCAGCCACGGTGGGCCGAGCGCGATCACATACCTGCTCGGCCAGTCGGGTTCGCTCAGCGATGCCGGCTCGCTCGAGCGCACGATCCTGGCTTTGCGCGCCGGCGGCGCATCGGCGAGCAGCGCGGGCGGCCGGGACCTGCTCTCGGCGCTGGAGCGCGACATCGGCCGCAACGGCTCGGTCTCAGACCAGGTGAACCTGACCGCGTTTGCCGTACTGGCGCTCCGCGCGGCGGGCGCGCCGGTGTCGGGGCGGACGCTGCGCTGGCTTGTGCGCCAGCAGGATCACGACGGGGGCTTCGGCTTCGGGACCTCCGGCGGAGCCAGCGACGTCGATGACACGGGCGCAGTCTTGGAGGCCCTCGCCGGGGACACCGCTCGGGGCGCGATTCGCGCTCGGGCTCGGGGGGTGCGCTTCCTACGGCGCCTGCAGAATCGTGACGGTGGCTTCCCGCAGCAGAGCGGCGAGCCATCGAACGCTCAGTCGACGGCGTTTGCGCTCCAGGGGCTGCTGGCGGCGGGAAGGGATCCGGGCTCCCTTCGGTTCGCTGCGCTCGGGTACCTGGGCTCCTCCATCGCCCCCGACGGCCATGTGAGGTATTCCCGAAGCACCAGCCAGACGCCGGTATGGGTGACCGCACAGGCGCTGATGGCGCTGGCGGGTAAGCCTCTTCCGCTGGCGCCGGTGAGCGCCGGCGGTCGGCCGCGCGCCCACGTCCGTAAGCGGGTTTCCAAGCAGCGTCAGCGCAGAGCAGGACACCACCTCCGACCGCGCCACTCGCGGCGGCCCCGGGTCGGGGCCTCGACGCCCCCGGCGCTGGCTCAGCTCACCGCCGACGCGGGGGCGATCGCCGCGATCGCGCTCGGGCCGGCAGGCCTCGGCTGAGAGCCGATACCCTCCCCGGCCTCATGAAAATCGGCGTCCCTACGGAGACGGCGCCGGGTGAGCGGCGCGTGGCGCTGGTCCCCGAGATCGTGCGAAAGCTGGTCGCCCAGGACAGCCAGGTGATGGTCGAGCGGGGCGCGGGGGAAGGGGCGCTGATTCCAGATGCGCAGTTCGAGGAGGCCGGCGCGACCCTGGCGGATGACCCGAACGCGGCGTTCGCCGCCGATGTGGTAGTGAAGGTCGCCGCGCCGAACGCCCAGGAGACCGAGCGCCTGAGGGCTGACGCCGTCCTGATCGGGTTCCTGGCGCCGCTCACCAATGGCGATGGCATACGCGCGATCGCCGCCACCGGCGTGACAAGTTTCGCGATGGAGGCGATTCCGCGGATCAGCCGCGCCCAATCCATGGATGCGCTGTCGAGCCAGGCGAACATCGCCGGTTACCGCGCAGCGCTGATCGGCGCCCAGGAGCTCGGCCGCTTCTACCCGATGCTGATGACCGCCGCGGGGACGATTCGGCCCGCCACCGTGCTCGTGCTCGGCGCCGGCGTGGCGGGCCTTCAGGCCATCGCCACCGCCCGGCGGCTCGGCGCCGTCGTTCAGGGGTTCGACGTGCGCGCCGCGGTGAAGGAGCAGGTGCAGTCGCTCGGCGCGACCTTCCTCGAGTTCCATCTCGGAGGCGACCTGGAGGGCGCGGGCGGGTACGCCAAGGAGCTGACTCCCGAGCAGCAGGCGCGTCAGCAGGAGCTGATGGCCGAAGCGATCGGGAAGGTCGACGTGGTGATCACGACTGCACTCGTGCCAGGTCGCCGCGCGCCCATCCTCGTCACCGAGGAG
>DATDHG010000053.1:0-13238 GCA_036521675.1 Candidatus Dormiibacterota bacterium | reverse complement strand
GCACGACGTCGAGATCGTCACCATCGGCCAGTACCTGCGGCCCTCGCTCAAGCACCACCCCCTGGTCCGCTTCTGGACGCCCGAGGAGTTCGCCGAGCTGCGCCGACACGCCCTGACCCTGGGCTTCCAGCACGTCGAGTCGGGTCCCCTCGTTCGCTCCAGCTACCACGCCGCCGAGCAGGTGGAGGCGGCCGCCTCGTGACCCCGGCCGCCGGGCCGGCGGCCCCGGTCTCCGAGGCGGGAGGCGACGCCACCGTCCCGGCCCTGCGCTGGACTTGGCTCGGCACGGTCGCCTACGAGCCCGCCTGGGAGCTGCAGCGGGAGCTGGCCACAGCGCGGCGCGACGGCTCGCTGGCCAGCGACGCCGTGCTCCTGCTGGAGCATCCGCCCGTGTACACCCTGGGCCGCAACACCCTGCCAGAGCACGTCCCCGTGGGCCCGGACGGCCTGCGGTCCCGGGGCGCCGCCTGCCACTCCGTAGACCGCGGGGGCTCGGTGACCTTCCACGGTCCCGGCCAGCTGGTGGCCTACCCGATCGTCCTGCTCGCGGACGTGTTCCCCATCGCCTCCGCCCCGCGCCATGGCGACGTCCTGCGCTACCTCCGCGCCCTCGAGGACGCGCTGTGCGCCACCTGCCGGGCCTGCGGCGTGGCCGCCACGCCCGCGCCGCCCTACACCGGGGCCTGGGTGGGCGACGAGAAGATCGCCGCCATTGGGGTCAAGCTCAGTCGGGGCGTCACCCAGCACGGGGTGGCGCTGAACGTCAACACCGACCTCGGCTGGTTCGAGCCCATCGTCCCGTGCGGCATCGCGGGCCGGGGTGTGACCAGCCTCGATCGCCTCGGCGCCCGAGGGCACTCACCGGCCTCGCTGGCGCCCCTGCTCGCCGCGCTGATCGCCGCCGCGCTGGGGCGTCGCCTGGTGGCGGGGCTGCCCCGCGCCGGCCCCGTGGCGGCCGTCGCCTGATCTCCCCGGCGGCCAGAACAACTCGGTGACGGAGCTCGACGGTCGATCGGGCCGTGTAGGGTATGCGGGGCCGTACCGAATTGCCCAGGCCCCGCGTTCGGAAACGACATGACCGCGATCGCCGCCCCTGCCGCAGCCCGAGCACCGAGTCGCCACTGGGGCCGCCGCCTCGCCATGCTCCTCACCGGCTTGGTGGTGCTCGCCGCTCTGGGCGCGGCCGGGGCGGGGGCGACAGTGCACCACCGCCAGCAGGATCAGCTGGCCTCGGCCCAGAGCGACCGGCTCGCGGCGGTCCACGCCCTCGCTGCCGCCCTGGCGGCCGCCATCGCCGACGGCGTCCCCGCCGCCGACCTGGCCTCGGTCCGGGGCCAGCGCGCCGCGATCCTCGCCGAGGCCGACGTCGCGCCCCGCCTGCACTGGTTCGACAACGGTCAGATCGGCCATCTGCGTGACCAGGCAGGCCGGTTGCGCAGCGTTCTCTCGACGATCCCGGCCCTCGAGGCGGCGGTGGTGGATGCGGACGTGCAGCAGGCCGCGGCAAGCCTCGCCACGCTCGCCCAGGCGCTCGGGCAGGCCGGCGCCATCGGCGTGGACGTCTCCGCCCTCGAGCAGACCGTCACCCGCGAGCGTGAGGCCCTGGCCGCGGCGACCACCCCGCTGCTCGTCAGCGCGGCGGTGGCTGACGTGCCCCTGCTCATCACCCAGGTCCAGCAGTCCATCACCGACCGCCAGGCCGCCATCGCCGCCGCCGCCGCCGCCGCCGCTGCCGCCAAGGCTCTGCTCGACGGCGCCCGGGCGGACGCCCAGGGCGCCCTTGGTCGCGCCGACAGCCTGCTCGCCCAGGTCACCGCCTTCCCGCAGCTGCAGACCGGCGGCGATCCGCAGACCATCGCCGTCGCCCACCAGCGGATCGGCCTGGCCCAGACCGTCGACGACTTCCGCGCCGTCAGCAGCCTGTTGGGGCCTGCGATCGGCGATCTCGGTGGCCTCCTGCGAGCGCGGTCCGACGCCTACTCGGCGATGGCCTCGGCGCGGGGCGTGGTCACCGCCGCCCAGCAGAACAGGATCGATGCCTCCACGGTCGCCCAGCAGCTGGACGGCCTGCAGCCGCCGCTCGACTCCGCCGGCACCGCCGCCGCCTTCAGCGGTGTGAGCGGCCAGATCAACGCCACCGTGAGCCCCCTGCAGGCGGAGCTGGCCCGGGCGACCGTCGGCATGGGCAAGGTCATCGTGATCTCGCTCGCCAACCAGTCGCTCACCGCGTACCAGGACGGGGTGCAGTACCTCCACACCCTGGTGACCACCGGCCGGCCCAGCCTGCCCACGCCGCCGGGGACCTACTCGGTGCTGCGCAAGAACACGCCCTGGCTGATGCGCTCCGAGTATCCGCCGGGATCGCCGGGGTACTACACGCCCTCGTGGGTCTCCTGGGTGCTGTGGTTCCGCAGCGACGGCTACGGCATCCACGACGCTCCCTGGCGCGGCACCTACGGTCCCGGGACCCAGGTGTACGGCTCGCACGGCTGCGTCAACGTCCCCCACTCGAGCATGGCGCAACTCTTCCCGTGGGCCGATCTCGGCATCAAGGTGATCGTCGTCTGAACGGCCCTCCGCGGCCAGTCGAGCAAGCCGCCGGCGTTCCCCTCTAGACAAAACGGCCGTTCGGGCCTACCCTTGGCGCCTGACACCGGTCATCCGTTCGCCGGTGTCGTCCCACCACCCGTCGCAGACCACGTCACAGCAGCAGCCCTACCACCAGGGGGGTTCGTCCATGGCCGTCGCCGTCAGATCCCGAGCGGTCCCCGAGATCGTCTGGGAGAAGGAGGACACGCGCCACCGGTCGCAGCGACGCCACCGGCTTGCCGCGTTCGACTCCCTGCTCACCCAGCTCGAGGAGTGCAACCTCAAGCACGGGGGCCGGGTCCCCGAGACGCTGCGGGCCGCGATCGCCCGTGCCGGGGTCCCCGTGGCGCGGCACCTCAGGGCCCCTGATCTCATCGAGGCGATCTTCGAGGTGCAGGAACACCACATGCTCCAGCAGTTGAGCCCGCCCCCGCCGGCGGTCGACGACCTGCGCCGGCGCATCGCCGTCTAGCCCCACGCCGAGCCGCCCGCCGCCCCACCGGGCATCCCGCTAGGCTGCCGCGGCGTGGACGTCGAGGCCGCCAAGCGGGCCGTGGGTGAACGCGCAGCGGCCCTCGTCGAGGACGGCATGACCCTGGGCCTGGGGACTGGGTCGACGGCCCAATGGTTCGTAGCGGCCTGCGGCCGGCTGGTCGCCGGGGGCATGCGCCTGCGCGGCGTCCCCACCTCGCTCGCCAGTGAGCGCCAGGCGCGCGACCTGGGCATCGCCGTCGTGGAGCTGGGGCGCGACGGCGTCGACCTGGCCGTGGACGGCGCCGACGCTGTCGACGGCCAGCTGCGCCTCATCAAAGGCGCCGGCGGGGCTCTACTGCGCGAGAAGATCGTCGCGTCGGCCGCGCGGCGCTTCGTGGTGGTGGTGGACAGCTCCAAGCTGCGTGACCCCCTCGGCGGCAGGCTCCCCGTCGAGATCGTGCCCTTCGGCCACGCCGCCACCCTGGCCGCGCTGGAGCGGGTCACCGACAGAGAAGCCCGGCTGCGGCCCGGCCTCGACGGGCCGTATGTCACCGACAACGGGGGGATGGTCAGCGACTTGGAGATGTCCGAGATCGCCGACCCCGAGGGCCTCGCCGAGGTCCTCAGCAGCCTCGCCGGGGTGATCGGCCACGGCCTTTTCCTGGGGATGGCCGACCTGGTCCTGGTCGCCACGGCGGGCGGTGAGGTGCTTGAGCTGACCGCTCGCTCCTGATCATCTCGCGCCGCCAACCCCTCGCTATCCTTGCCGCCGCATGGCCGTCAGCGACCTTCGGGGACGCACCCTCCTGCTCACCGGTGTCACGGGCTTTCTGGGCACGGCCATCCTCGCCAAGCTGCTACGCGACGTCGCCGGCATCCGTGTGCTCGTACTCATCCGGCCCGGGCGGCTGGGCGCGGAGCGGCGGCTTCGCCAGCAGGTGCTCGCGACCAGCGCCTTCTCCGCTCTTCGAGAGCAGCGCGGGGGCGACCTCGACGAGCTGGTCGGCGGGCGGGTCGTGGCCCTCGCCGGGGACCTCGGCAAACCAGGGCTGGGGCTCGATGACGAGGCCCGCGGGCGGCTGGCGGAGGTCGACGTGGTCATCCATTCGGCGGCCGAGGTGGCCTTCGACAGCGCCCTCGACGTGGCCCTGCGCACCAACCTCGAGGGCCCGATACGCCTGATCGAGGCGGTGCTGGCCACGGGCGCGCGCCCAGCGGTCGTCCAGGTGTCGACCGCGTACGTCTCCGGGGTGCGCCGCGGGCTGGTCGTCGAGGGCGCTCCCGGCGGCCTCTCCAGCAACGGCGGGGCGGTGCTCGACTGGCGGGCCGAGCTCGCAGCGGCCGAGGCGGTGCGGGCTCGGCTCGAGGCCGAGTCACGCGCGCCGCAGCGCATGGCCAGGCTGGCCAGGGAGGCGCGCCGCGGGATCGGCGCCTCGGGCATCCCTGCCGCCGGCGCCGAGGTGGAGAGGCTGCGCAAGCGCTGGGTCGACGACCACCTTGTCGCCCACGGTCGCGCCCACGCCCGCGCCCTGGGCTGGTCGGACGTCTACACGATGAGCAAGGCGATGGCCGAGCTGGCGGTGGCCGACGTGTGCAGCGAGCTGCCGCTCAGCGTGGTGCGCCCCTCGATCATCGAATCCGCGATCGCCGAGCCGCTGCCGGGGTGGATCACCGGGCTGCGCATGGCCGAGCCGATCATCATCGCCTACGGACGCGGCCTGCTCCCCGAGTTTCCGGGCCTCCCCGACGGCGTCATCGACCTGGTTCCGGTCGACATCGTCTGCAACGCCACCATCTGCGCCGCCGGGACCCCGCCCGCGCCGGGAGCGCCGATCGTGTACCAGGTGGCCAGCGGAGCGCGCAACCCACTGCGCTTCCGCGAGCTGCTCGAGCACACGCGCGATTATTTCCGGGCGCATCCGCTCCACGACTCCGCCGGAGCCCCGATTCCCGTGCCCGACTGGACCTATCCCACGTCGGGGCGCGAGGACCGTCGCCTGCGGCGGCTCGCGCGCGTGCTGGCGACGGCGGTCACGGTCGTGGAGAACGCCCCGGCCACGCGGCGCACGCGGGCGCTGCACGAGCGTCTCGACGACGCCCACGAGCGGGTGCGCCGCGGCCGCGCGTTGACCCAGATGTATGCCGTCTACACGGAGATGGACGCGGTGTTCGACGACACGGCCACACGGGCGCTGGACAACGCGCGGCCCGACGCCGAGCGGCAGCGCTTCCCCATGGACGTGGCCGCGATCGACTGGCGCGACTACCTGCAGCAATCGCACATCCCCGCCATCATCGAGCTGGCGCGGCTGCGCCGCCGGGCGCCCCGACCGGTGCTGGCCCGGGCGACCGAGCTGCGCAGCCGGCCGCCGGCCGCGGCACGGCTCGCGCGGATCCCGAGCGAGGGACGGGGGCTGGCTGTCTTCGACGTCGAGGGCACGATCTGCGATCTCACCGTCGTCCAGCACTGGCTCTACTTCCAGCTCGACCGCCAGGGCCGGCGCCGCTGGCCGCTCACGATGGCGCGCACCGCCACGCGGGTGCCGGGCTGGCTGCGCCTCGACCGCGCCAACCGCCTCGACTTCCAGCGACGCTTCTACCGCGGCTACGACGGGCTGCTCCAGGAGGAGGTGGCCGCCGCCGCGCAGCGTGCCCTGCACGAGATCACCCTGCCGCGCTGCTTTCCGCGCGCGCTCCGGCGGGTGCGCGAGCATCTCGACGCTGGCCATCGGGTGGTGCTCGTGACGGGCGCGCTCGACGAGGTCGTGCGCCCGCTCGCCGAGCTGCTCGAGGTGGACCTGCGGGCCGCCCGGCTGCGCACTGTCGACGGTCGCTTCGACGGCGACCTCGCCGAGACCCCGCCAACAGACGAGGCCCGCGGCGAGCTGGTGCGCCGGCTGGCCACCGACGAGGGCGTGGACCAGCGCGACTGCTGGGCGTATGCCGACAGCATCTCCGATCTCTCAATGCTCGAGGTGGTCGGCCATCCCGTGCCCGTCAATCCCGACCTGCGGCTGCTGGCCGCGACCAGGCGGCGAGGCTGGGCCTGGCAGCGCTGGGAGCTGCGCGACGGCGGCGCCGCCCTCCCCGTGGTGCTGCCCGCCGAGGTCAGCGACGCCGGCTATCGCCCCGGAGCACTGGCGGCGCGGGGGGGCTGAGCCATGCACGCGCTCGAGTACTCCCCGACCCTCCCGGGCTACGCGGTCGCGCGGCTCACCGGCGGCACCCGGGGTGGGCCACTGACGCTCCTGCGCCTCGCCCATCGGACGGCCCCGGCCCTGCCCGGCGCCGGCTGGGTGCGCGTCCGTCCGCTGCTGGCGGGGATCTGCGGGAGCGACCTGGCCGCCCTCGACGGGCACGCCAGCCCATACCTGGGCGCGCTGGCCTCGACGCCCTTCGTTCCCGGTCACGAGATCGTGGCCCGGGCGCTCGAGGAGGACGGGTCCACCGCCCCCGGCCGCGTGGTGGTGGAGCCGCAGCTCCACTGCGGGGTGCGCGGGGTGCGGCCGCCCTGCCCGCGCTGCGCCGCCGGTGAGCCGCAGCGCTGCGAATCGGTCGCCGGGGAGGGCCTCGACGCGGGGTTGCAGACGGGTTACTGCTGCGCCACCGGGGGCGGCTGGGCCACCGAGCTGGTCGCCCATCGCAGTCAGCTCCATCCCGTCCCCGACGCTCTCGACGATCGCGACGCGGTGCTGGTCGAGCCGCTCGCCTGCGCCGTGCACGCCGTCCTGCGCAGCGGGGCCCAGGGTGGGGACCGCGTCCTGGTGCTGGGCGCCGGCACGCTGGGGCTGCTCACCGTCGCCGCGCTGCGCGAGCTGGGACGGCCCGGCCGGCTCCTGGCGGTGGCCAAGCACGACCACCAGCGCCGGCTGGCCGCCGAGTTGGGCGCCGATGCCGTCGCCACCCCCGCCACCATGCTGCGCGCGGTGCGGTTCGAGACCGGCGCCCGCCTGGTCGAGGGCCGGGGGACTGACCCATTCCTGCTCGGCGGCGCCGACGTCTGCTTCGAGTGCACCGGGACGGCCGCGGGGCTGCGCGACGCCATGGCGGTCACTCGGGCCGGGGGGACGGTGGTGATGGTGGGGATGCCAGGACGCGTGACGATCGATCTCGCCCCGGCCTGGCAGCGCGAGCTGGTGGTCCGCGGCGCCTACGGGTACGGGATCGAGACGCACGCGCCACTCGGTGGCGGCGATGTGGAGCCGCCCCGGCGCACCTTCGAGATCGCCCTGGAGCTGGCGGGCCGCCTGCGCCTGGGGCGGCTGGTGGGTGACCCGCACCCGCTGAGCGAGTACCGTGCAGCCATCGCCGAGGCGGCCTCGGCGGGGAGCCGAGGAGCCGTGAAGGTGGCCTTCGCGCCGGGGGTCGGATGGGCAGCGTGATGGCCCCGCGGCCGGGGGCGGTCGTCGAGGTCACCCGTCAGACGCCGCCGCTGATGGTCCCCAACGGCGACGGCTACGTGCTGCAGCGCCTGCCCACAGGCGCGCGCGTGGTCTACGCGCCCGATCCGCTGCCGGGGTTGCGCGACCCCGACGGGGCCATCCGGCGGGCGCTGCTCAACCCGCTGGACAGCGAACCGCTGCCCGCGCTGCTGCGTGCGGGGATGCGCCTGACGATCGCCATCGACGACATCTCCCTGCCGCTGCCGCCGATGCGCTGGCCGGACGTCCGCCAGCGCCTCGTCGAGGCGGTGCTCGACCTCGCCGCCGCGGCCGGCGTCGAGGACGTCGAGCTGATCGTGGCCACGTCGCTGCACCGCCGCATGACGGCGGCCGAGGTGCTCGAGTGCGTCGGCCGGCGCGTGTTCGACGCCTTCTGGCCGGACCGGCTCTACAACTTCGACGCCGAGGACCCCGAAGCGCTCGTCGAGCTGGGCACCACCGACCAGGGCGAGGTGGTGGAGATCTCCAGGCGGGCCGCGGAGAGCGACCTGCTGGTCTACGTGAACATCAACCTGGTGGCCATGGACGGCGGGCACAAGAGCGTTTCGGTCGGGCTGGCCGGGTACCGCTCGCTGCGCCACCACCACAACGTGCACACGCTGCGCCACACCCGCTCGCTGATGGATCCACCGCACAGCGCGCTCCACGCCAGCTGCGACCGCATGGGCCGGCTCATCGAGAAGCAGGTGCGGGTCTTCAAGATCGAGACCACGCTGAACACCGATACGTTTCCGTCTACCGTCGGCTTCCTGAACCGGCGCGAGGCCGACTGGAGCTGGCGCGACCGGGCTGCCGCGTACGGCTTCAGCCGCAGCATGGCGGCGCTGCCGCACGCGCGCGCCCGTGACCTCTTCCACCGTACCCGCTCGCCCTACGCGCTCACCGGGGTCTTCGCCGGGGCGACGGAGCCCGTGCACGCCCGCACGCTGGAGAGCATCTACCGCCAGCACGCTGTCCCGGTGAAGGGGCAGAGCGACGTGTTGACGGCGGGTGTGCCGTACGTGGGTCCCTACAACGTCAACTCGATCATGAACCCCATCCTGGTGTTCTGCATGGGGCTCGGCTACTTCTTCAACATGTACCGGGGCATGCCCCTGGTGCGCAAGGGCGGGGTGCTGATCCTCACCCATCCGCTGCGCGAGGAGTTCCATCCCGTCCACCACCCGTCGTACATCGATTTCTACGACCAGGTGCTGGCCTCGACGCGCGACCCCAAGCGCATCGAGGAGGAGTTCGAGGAGCGTTTCGCCACCGACTCGTGGTACCGGCAGCTCTATCGGCGCTCGCACGCGTACCACGGCGTGCATCCCTTCTACATGTGGTACTGGGGGGCGCATGCCCTGGAGCACCTCGGCAACGTCATCGTGGTGGGGGGGCAGCGACACGTCGCCGAGCGCCTGGGTTTCCTGGCGGCGTCGACCCTCGACGATGCGCTGGAGATGGCGTCGCAGACCGTCGGCCGCGATCCGAGCGTCACCCATCTGCACACCCCGCCCATGCTCGTCGCCGACGTCGAGCCGGGCGCCTACGACACCGGTGTTCCGTGAGGGCGCCGTCGCATCACCGTGCGGGACGCGGTGAACGAGTGGGTCGGGCGCTGCGCTGGGGGGCGGAGGACACAGTGCGCATGGTGCGCGACTGGCGCCCGCCCCAGCACCCTGAACCCGACGAGACCGTCGCCCGCCGCGAACGCAGGCAAGCGCGCTCCCCGGAGCCGGTGTGGGGCCGCCACCCGGCGGCCGAGGCGGCCCGCCGCACAGTCCAGAACCGCGCGCTGTTTCCGCTGCTCACAGCGATGGCGCGCCCCGAGGTGGTGGGCGGTCACCATCTGGCCACGCTGCGCGGGCCGGTCATCATCGCCCCCAACCACGTCTCTCACGTGGATGCCCCCGTCATGCTCCAGGCCCTGCCCGCACACCTGCGCGAGCGCACGCTGGTTCCGGCCGCTGCCGACTATTTCTTCGACCGCCGCTGGCTCAGCGCCGTGGTCACGATCGCCATCAACGCCGTTCCCTTCGACCGCCGCAACGAGATCGCCGACTCGGTGCGCCGCTGCGAGCGTTTCCTGCGCCACGGCTACAGCATCGTGCTGTTCCCCGAGGGGACACGCTCGCTGGACGGCCGGCTGCGTGGCTTCAAGGCCGGGGTCGCGCATCTGGCGGCCAACACGGGGGCCCCGGTGGTGCCCGTCTACCTGCAGGGCACGCATCGCCTGCTCCCGCGCGGCAAGGCAGTCCCGCGACCCAGCGCGGTGTGCGTGCACGTGGGTGAGCCGCTGTTCGCGGGCCCGGAAGAGTCGGCGCGGCAATTCAACACCCGCCTCGAGGATGCGGTGATCGCGCTGGCCACGCAGGCGCGCGGCTGGCGGCACCGAGACCGCGTCCCCGAGGCGCGCTCGTGGCGGGAGCGCTGGTCAGCCAGCCGGCGTGACGCGGTGGTGGGGATCGACTCTGGCTCGTCCGTGGACGGCGCCTGGCGTGACGCGGTGCGCGCCGAGGCCGAGCTGGTGCCGCCGGCGAGCCCCGGTGCACCCGGCAGCTGGATGGTGCGCTGGCGCTCCACCACGCCGCGGTAGTCTCGAGCACGGCGACCACGGGCGGATAGCTCAGACGGTCAGAGCGCCTCGCTTACACCGAGGAGGTCGCAGGTTCGATCCCTGCTCCGCCCAGCGCCGCGGTTCCCACCGGTCATTCCGTCAGAAGCGCCCGCAGCCGCCGCCGCGGTCGTCGGCGGTCAGCGGCGGCAGAGGCGCAAACGTTGGATAGGCGCGGGGGTCGTTCTCGACGTGGAAGTCGCCGGTCGCCACATCCCGGACGTAGCTGAGCCGCGGCCCGTCGGCCACCAGCGACGTGAGCGCCTCGACCAGGGCATCCACGTCGTCCTCGCTGGTGCCCAGGCAGGTCGAGGCACGCAGCGCCCCGGGGATGCGCGCGTGGTCACCGGCGCGCAGGCGGTCGCGGATCGCCTCCGCCTCGCGCGCGTCGATGCCGAGCAGGTGGGTGATGTAGGGATGCGCGCAGAAGCAGCCGTGGCGGACGCCGATGGCGTGCTCGGCGCTGAGTGCAGCCGCCAGCAGGGCGTGCTCGAACCCCGCGACGGTGAAGGTGGCCACGCCCAGGCGGTCGACGTGGTCACCCTCCCAGAGGCGGTGGAGGTGCAGCCCGGGGATGGTGAGAAGGCCGGCCTGGAGGCGGCGCAGCAGCCGCTGCTCGTGGGCGGCGACCGCGTCCATGCCGATCTCCGCCAGGGTGGCGCAGGCCGTCGCCAGGGCAACTGCGCCGACCACGTTGGGGGAGCCCGCCTCGAGACGGTCAGGTGGCGTGGTCCAGAGCACGTCGTCGAGGGTCACGAAGTCGACGGCCCCGCCGCCGGCCAGGAAGGGCGCGGCCTGCGCCAGCAGGGCCTTCGGCGCCACCAGCGCGCCGGCGCCGAAGGGCGCGTACATCTTGTGGCCGCTCAGCGCCAGGCAGTCGAACGCCCAGGGCGGCCATGTCGATCGCCCGCTGGGGGCGAGTTGGGCGCCGTCCACCACCACCAGCGCCCCGTGCTGGTGGGCGATCCGGGCCACCTCGGCGATCGGCATCACCTCGCCGGTGACGTTGCTGGCCCCGGTGATCGCCACGGCGGCGATGGGCCGACCGGCGGGTGCCTGCGCGAAGGCGCCGGCCACGGCGTCGAGGAGCGCCTCGGGCGAGGGCGGAGGCGCCAGCGCGATCACCTCGCAGTGCCGGCGCCAGGGGAGCATGTTGGCGTGGTGCTCGACCGCGGTGCTGAGGATCACGCCGCCGGGCGGTAGCGGCAGCACCGCCGCCAGGTGGTTGAGGGCGTCAGTGGTGTTGCGCACCAGCACGACGGTGTCGGTGGCCTGTGCGCCCACGAAGGCGTGAACCTGGTCGCGGGCCGTCTCGTACAGGCGGGTGCTGACCTGGGAGGGAAAGCCGGCCCCGCGATGGACGCTGGAGTACCAGGGGAGGACCGCGAGAACTGAGTCGACCACAGCCCGCAGCGGCGAGGTGCTCGCCGCGGCATCGAGGTTGACGTAGCGCCGGCTGCCACCCCCGGCCAGAGGCACCTCCAGCCCGGCGCCGACCAGCGCCGGAAAGGAAACCTGTGCCGCCATGTCTGCCTCTCTCTATGGGTCGGACCGCGCCTCGAGCGCGATCGGGAACCTGACCGCCCGGCGCGCCTGCCATCATGCGCCCCGCGCAGCGGCAACGGCGAGGTGGACGGCGATGGCTCATCAGGTGCGGGGCGTGGTCGCCCTGGGCAAGGGCGAGAGGGTTCGGGTCGAGACCGTGCTGGTTCCCGATCCCGGGCCCGGCGAGGTGCTGGTGCGGCCGCGCGCCTGCGGCGTCTGCCACACCGACCTCCACTACCGCGAGGGCGCCATCGGCAACGAGTTTCCCTACCTGCTCGGCCACGAGGCCGCCGGGGTGGTCCAGGCCGTCGGCGCCGACGTGACCAGCGTGGCCGCGGGCGACGAGGTCATCCTCGCGTGGCGCGCCCCCTGCGGGCACTGCCGCTCCTGTCTGCGCGGCCGCCCCTGGTACTGCTTCGACAGCCGCAACGCCAGCCAGACGATGATGCTGGCCGACGGCACTCCGCTCAGCGCCGCCATCGGGATCGGAGGCTTCAGCGAGCTCACCCTGGTGGCCGAGGGCCAGTGCGTCCCGATGCCCCCGGGCACCGACCCCGAGGTGGGCGGTCTGATCGGCTGCGGGATCATGGCCGGCTTCGGCGCCGCCGTCAACACCGGCGGTGTCTCCCGCGGCGATACCGTGGCCGTCTTCGGGTGCGGCGGGGTGGGCAACGCGGCTATCGCCGGCGCCGCGCTGGCGGGGGCGCGCACCGTCATCGCCGTGGACATCGACGCCCGCAAGCTGGAGTGGGCCAAGGTTTTCGGCGCCACCCACACCGTGGACGCCTCGAAACAGGATCCCGTCGAGGCCGTGCGCGGTCTCACCGGCGGGTTCGGCGTCGACCTGGCCATCGAGGCAGTCGGCAATCCCACAGTGTTCGAGCAGGCGTTCATGGCACGTGACCACGCCGGCACAGTCGTGCTGGTGGGCGTCCCCGACCCGGCGATGACGCTGTCCCTGCCGATGATCGAGATCTTCGGACGCGGCGGCGCCATCAAGCCGTCCTGGTACGGCGACGCCCTGCCCACCCGGGACTTCCCCATCCTCGTCGACCTCCACCGCGCCGGCAAGCTGGACCTGATGGCATTCGTCAGCGAGCGTATCGGCATCGACGATGTCGAGGGGGCGTTCGAGAAGATGCAGCGCGGCGAGGTGCTGCGCTCGGTGGTCATGCTGCCGGCCTGAGGCAGCAGGCCGGGCCGTCGAGAGCGGCTCTCAGTGGCCCAGCAGCAGCGGGACCGGCACCGGCACGCCGTCCGCGATGTCGATGCGCGTGGTGCCCCCGTCGCTGTAGTGCCGTTGCCACCACGTGCGGCCCCGGGCGCTCATCAGCGTGTCGTCGGCGCTCAGCTCGGCGCCGCCGCCGGTGCGGAATTGGCACCGCTCGGCGCCACCGCGCATGCTGCAGCGCCCGACGACATGGGCGCTGCCCGCGCCCAGTGACCCGGCAGCCTCGACCGCGCCCGTGGGCAAACGGGCGAGCAGCACGACTGCGCCGGCCGCAAACGCGCCCCCGCGCACCTCCGGCAGAGTGGTGGCGCCGACGTGGTACCCGGCGGCGTCGAGATAGACGCTGGGGTCCGCTGGAGAGGTG
>DATDHG010000052.1:0-2074 GCA_036521675.1 Candidatus Dormiibacterota bacterium | reverse complement strand
GCGTGACTGCCCTCGACGTCATGGTCGACCGCCTTGCCGATGTCATGGAAGAGGCCGGCGCGGCGACTTTCGGCGGCATCCAGGCCCAGCTCGGCGGCGAGGGCCGCGCAGAGGTCGCCGGTCTCGCGGCAGTGGAGCAGGGCGTTCTGCCCATACGAGAACCGGTAGTGCAGGGTGCCGAGCAGCTCGGCGATCTCCGGCCGGCCCTCGATGCCCATCTCCCAGAGGGTGCGCTCCCCCAGGTCGGCGATGGCTCGGCGCACCTCGGTGCGGGTGCGCACCAGGAGCGGGGGGACCTCCTCGGCGCTGAGCCGGCGGTCGAGCACCTCGATGGAGGCCTGGCGGGCCACCTCGCGACCGATGGGGTCGAGGCCGCGGAGCGTGGCCTGCTGGCGTTCCTCGTCCACCCCCAGGTCGGTGAAGGTGTCCTCGGCCACGACCGCCAGCGCGTTGAGCAGGCGCTCGCGGGCGGGGTCGGCAAGGCTCTCCAGGGGCAGCGGGGCGCCCCGGGGAGCCCCGTCTACGTTGGCGGCGTCCTGGCGCTGGATGGCGGTGACGAGCAGCGCGTTGGCGGCGGGGTCGAGCTCGCCAATGCGGCTGCGCAACGCGCGTTCGACGCGGCCCGGGTGGTCTGCAGCGAGTTCGCCCTCGGTGCGCGCCAGCACCTGGCCGGCGGCGTCGTCCCGGGTCATCGAGGCCGATGCCTGGAGCCGGGCGTCCAGGCCGGTGGCCGCTCCCCTCAGGTCCTCCCGCGCCCCCTCCAGCGCCGCCTGGCGCTCCTCGAGGGCGGCCTTTCGCTCATCTGTGGCGGTGCGCGCGTCGGTCAGCTCGAAGTGCTTGGCAGCGAGGCGCCGGTCGGCGGCCTCCAGCGCCGCCTCGCGCGCGCGCACCTCATCGAGGGCGGCCTCACGCTGCTGCACGACCTCGAGCCGGGCGCGCTCCACCAGGACCCGCGCGGCGCTGCGCGCGTCCTCCAGCGCCGCGCGGGCGCGCTGCTCGGCCTGGGTGCGGTCGCGGGTGAGGGGCCGCCCCCCTAGCGCTCGGGCGCGCAACGTGATCACCGCGGCGACCCCAAGGAGCGCCGCCGCCAGGACGATGACGACCGTCAACGTCGTGTCCATTCTCTATGCCAGTGTAGGGACCGCTCCCGGCCCGGCGATCGCGCTGAGAGCCCTAGCCGACCAGGGCTTCGGCCGCCTCCAGCCAGGCTGCGTAATAGCGCTCGCTGTCCCCGTCCCCTGCAACGCCTGCGGGGAGGCCTGCGACGAGCCGCTGGGCGAACCGCTCCTCCAGCGCAGGGTTGGCGAGCACCACAGTCGCGGTCATCGCCACCAGGCGCGCCTGCCACGGGGCGTCGTAGACGGGGCGGCCGTCGCGGCTGGGCGCCGGCGCGGTACGGTCGAGGCGGCGGAGCAGCTCGACGGTGGGATCGGTCATCCGTGCCGGCGGGGCAGGCCGACGCCGATCATCGAGTCGCGCGTCACCAGCGCAGCCAGGGCCGCCTCGTCGAGCCCGGCGCTGTCCCCGGGGCGTTGCGGAAGCACCAGGTAGCGCGTCTCCGCGTTGCTGTCCCACACGCGGATCTCCACGTCGCCGCCCAGCTCCACGCCGAACTCGCCGAGCACGGCGCGGGGCTCCCGCACCACCCGGGCGCGATAGGGCGGGCTCTTGTACCAGACCGGCGGCAGCCCGAGAACTGGCCAGGGATAGCAAGAACACAGGGTGCAGACCACCACGTTGTGGACGCGTGGCGTGTTCTCCAGCACCACCATGACGGCCCCCTCGGGGCCGCCGTACCCGAGCTCGGCGATGGCGGCGGTGCCGTCGGCGAGCAGGCGCCGGCGATAGTCGAGATCCACCCACGCACGCGCAACGACCCGAGCGCCATTGCGCGGTCCGACCTCGTTCTCCGCCCAGTCGACGATCCTGTCGATGGCCTCGGGGTCGACCAGCTGCTTCTCGACCAGGACCGCCTCGAGCGCGGCAACCCGCGCGGCGGGCCCGTCGGGCGCGGTCGCTCCGCGGTGCTCGTGATCGTGAGGAGTGCTCATCCAGTCGGCGCTTCCAGGTGACT
>DATDHG010000051.1:0-6532 GCA_036521675.1 Candidatus Dormiibacterota bacterium | reverse complement strand
TGACCGGGTTCCGGCAGGCGGTGGCCACAATCGGCGGACACGTGGTGCTGCAGCGCTCGCCCGCGGCGCTCGGAGCCGTGGCCTGGCCGCCCGGCGATGACGTGGCCGTCGAGCTGATGCGTTCCGTCAAGCGCGCGCTGGACCCCTCGGGTGTGCTCGCACCCGGGCGGTTCATGGCGGCAATCTGACGTGGCTGCAACGGAGACCGGGGTCGGGAGGCCGGACCGGCCTGCCCCCGGGTTGACCGCCTTCGACGACCACCACCGGCCGGCGCGCGCGCTCATCGGCGACTGCGTCCACTGCGGCTTCTGCCTGCCCGCCTGCCCCACCTACCTGCTGTGGGGTGAGGAGATGGACTCACCGCGGGGCCGCATCCTGCTGATGGACGCCGCCGAACGCGGCGAGGTCTCGCTCACGCCGACGCTGGTGGGCCATTGGGACGCCTGTCTTGGCTGCATGGCCTGTGAGACCGCCTGCCCCTCTGGGGTCCGCTACGGCCGGCTCATCGAGCAGACCCGCCAGCAGGTGGAGCGTCGCCACCGTCGGCCGCTGCGGCAGCGTGCCCTGCGCGGCGCGCTGTTCGCGGTGCTGCCGCACGCCCTTCCGCTGCGCGGTATTGCGACGGCTCTCTGGGGCTACCGCGCCACCGGTCTGCAACGCGCGCTGCGCTCGACGGGGATGGCCACCCGCCTGCCCGAGGCTCTTCAGCGCGCCGATGCGCTGGCGCCCGTGATATCTGCTCGGGCGCTGGTGGAGCGGGCGCCACGCCATCTGGCTGCGACCGGGCGGCCACGGATGCGCGTCGCCATGCTCACAGGCTGCGTGCAGCGCGCCTTCTTCGGTGACGTCAACGCAGCGACGGCCCGCGTCCTTGCCGGCTTCGGCGCCGAGGTGGTCGCGCCGCGCCAGGGCTGCTGCGGAGCGCTGGAGCTGCACGTGGGGCGGGAGACGGGGGCGCTGCGCCGTGCCCGCGGACTCATCGATGCGCTGGAGCGGACGGGGGCGGACCGCATCGCGGTCAACTCGGCGGGCTGCGGTTCTGTCATGAAGGAGTACGGTGAGCTGCTCGCCGACGACGGCGTGTGGGCCGCGCGGGCGGCCCGTCTCGCCGCCCGGGTTGCCGACGTGTCCGAGGTCCTGTGCGAGCTCGGCGTCCCGCCGCACACGCTGCACCCGCTGCCCATGCGCGTCGCCTACCAGGATGCGTGCCACCTCGTCCACGCGCAGCGCGTCCGCGCGCAACCGCGCGCGCTCCTGGCGGCGATTCCGGGGGTCGAGCTGGTTGCCCTTGACGAGGGTGACGTGTGCTGCGGCAGCGCTGGTGTCTACAACCTCCTCCAGACGCAGGCGGCGGACGCGCTGGGGGAGCGCAAGGCGGCACGGATCCGGCAGGCCGCCCCCGATGCGCTGGTGGCCGGCAACCCCGGTTGCTTGACGCAGATCGGCGCGTGGCTGAGTCGCACCGGGGAGCCCGTCCCCACGTTCCATCCCGTCGAGCTCGTGGACGCCTCGCTCCTTGGCGTGGTCTCAACCAGCCTGCTGGCGCAGCGGCGGGCACTGCTCACCAGCGCCGGGCACTGCCGGTAGTCCTTGCAGACGCGGTCAGTACCCGGGGAAGACGAGCCGCAGCTGGTCCAGGGTCACGCTCCCGGTCACCTCCACCGGTGGGGTGTGGTCCGGGCTGAGCCGGCCGGCGGTCAGGCGGATCAGGGCCTCGGCGGGTAGTCGAAGGCGGCCGTCGGTGTTCCCGCCACCTGGTGTTAGCGCCACGGTCTCGCCGAGCGCGAGGGTGAAGCGGCGTGCGGGATTGGTCGTCTCCACGGCTACTGTGGTGGCCGGTCCGGACCAGGCTTCCGCACGGCCCACCCAGGGAACCCCGAGCGGCACGCCGTCGACCAGGAGCTCGGCTGCGTACGGCGGGACTGTGGCCGCGCGCCGGAAGCTGACGAAAACGTCCCAGCTGTGCAAGGCGTGCTCGGCGAGCATCATGCCGACAAGGCCGGCGACATGGAGCGGCGCCGGGAGAAACTCCAGGTGGATCCGCAACGACGCCAGGGTGGCGGAGTCGAGCCCCTGCAGTCTCGCCACGCGGCGAGCATCAGACGTCAGGAACCCGGCCCGCTTCTCCTCGGGCGACATGGCGTTCCAGCGGTCCCAGACCGCCGCGTTGGGCTCTCGGGGAGGCGGATCCTGGCCCGCCAGCGCCGTCTCCAGGCTGGCCAGCCCCATCTCCGCTCCGCTCCCCAGGTGGGCGAGCACCTGCGCCACGCTCCACTCCGAGCACGCCGATTGACGAACCAGTTCGTCGGCGGAGAGACCTTGCACAAACGAAGCCAGCTCATCGTGCGAGCGCCGCAGGGCGCCGATCCACCGTCGCGGTTCTGGCTCTGGTTCCATGTGCGCTGCCTCCAGGTACTGGCCGCCAAGCCACGCCGGGTCGCCTTGGCGGCCACCGCCGACGGCGCGTATCCTCCCAGGGCCCGACGCCCCCAGGAGGAGACCAGCGTGACCAAGAAGTATCTTCTCGCCGAGGATCAGCTTCCCGAGCGCTGGTACAACATCCTGGCGGACCTCCCCGAGCCGCTCGGTCCGTTCATGAGCCCGCGCACCCTGGAGCCGCTCACTCCTCCCGACCTCGCCCCGCTGTTCCCGATGGCCATCATCGGGCAGGAGGTCTCCACCGAACGCTGGATCGAGATCCCCGACCGGGTGCGCGACATCTACAGGATCTGGCGGCCGACTCCGCTGCATCGCGCCGAGCGCCTGGAGAAGGCGCTCGACACGCCCGCGCGCATCTTCTTCAAGTACGAGGGCACCTCGCCGGCCGGGTCGCACAAGCCCAACACCGCGGTAGCGCAGGCCTATTACAACGCCGAGGAGGGGGTGAGGCGGCTCACCACCGAGACCGGCGCCGGGCAGTGGGGATCGGCGCTCGCCTTCGCGGGGACCTTCTTCGACATCGAGGTGTTCGTCTACATGGTGAAGGTCTCGTACCAGCAGAAGCCCTACCGGCGGGCGCTGATGGAGGCGTGGGGCGCGTCGGTCGTCCCCTCTCCGACCGACCGCACCCAATTCGGACGCAGCGTGCTCGCCGCCAGCCCGGACTCGCCGGGCAGCCTGGGGATCGCGATCTCCGAAGCCGTCGAGGAGGCGGCGACCCGTGACGACACCCACTACTCGCTGGGCTCAGTCGTCAACCACGTGCTGCTCCATCAGACGGTCATCGGGCTCGAGGCCAAGCGCCAGATGGAGATGGCGGATGCCTATCCCGACGTGGTGATCGGTTGCGTAGGCGGTGGGTCGAACTTCGCCGGCCTCGCCTACCCCTTCCTGGCTGATCGCCTCGCCGGCAACTCGCAGACCCGCTTCATCGCCGCCGAGCCGGCGGCCTGCCCGACGCTCACGCGGGGCATCTACGCGTACGACTTCGGCGACACCGCGGGCATGGGGCCCGTCGTGCCCATGTACACGCTCGGGCACAACTTCGTGCCCGATCCGATCCACGCGGGCGGGCTGCGCTATCACGGTGATGCGCCGTCCCTGTGCCTGCTGGTGAAGCACGGCCACATCGAGGCGCGCGCGTACACGCAGAACGAGTGCTTCGCCGAGGCGGTGCGCTTCGCGCGCACGGAGGGCTGGCTCCCGGCGCCGGAGCCCGCGCATGCCCTGCGCGCGGTGGCCGAGGAGGCGGCCGCGGCGCGCGAGGCCGGGGACTCGCGGACCATTCTCTTCAACCTGTCCGGGCATGGGCACTTCGACCTCGCGGCCTACGACGCCTTCTTTGCTCACAAGCTCGCGGACGTCGAGCTGCCTCAGGAACGCCTCGATGCAGCGATGGCCGAGCTCCCGCGGGTGCCTGTCGGGGCGGGCTAGAAGTCGACGGGCGCGAGCGCAACACGCGAGCGCAACATAGGTGTTGGACTAGCCCCCGCCCATGGACGTCGCACACTTCCACGAGGTCACCGCCAACCTCTGGCCCGAACGTCCTCCGCCCGTCGGCTGGGTACGGGTGAGCACGATCCCCGCCGGCGTCCCGATGTGGGACGGGCCGGCGACCTCTGCCTGCCAGTTCTGGCGCGAGGGCACAAGGCGGGTTTTCGCGATGGGCCCCGAGCACGGCAGCTGTCCGGTGGGCCGCCTCACCATGGGCTTCGAAGCCCAGCCATCCGCGGAGCGCAGCGTCATCGACTTTATGGAGGAAATCGGCTACATCGATCCAGTCGAGCTCGCCTCGCTGCCGACAATTCCCGCGGGCCACAGCGCCATCGTCTACGGCCCGCTGCGCGACCTGCCCATCGAGCCCGAGGCGGTCCTGCTGCTCGCTGACGCCGCTCAGCTGATGCTGCTCGGCGAGGCCTCGGGCCTGGCCCGGCTCGACCGCCCGGGCGTCACCTTGACCGGCAGGCCGACCTGTGCGGCGATCCCCGCCGCACTCCGCGAGGCCGAGCTGCGCGGCTCCTTCGCGTGCGTCGGCGCCCGCATCTACGCGGACCTGGGGCCCGGCGAGCTGCTCGCCGTCATACCCGCAGCGCGGGCCGACGCCATCGCCGCCGGCTTGGAGCGCACGGCGGCGGCGAACCGCCGGCTGGCCGAGGTCCACACCGCCGCCAAGCGAGAGCTGGCTCGGAGCGTGCCTGACTGAGTTTCGCCTAAGCGGGCTGAAACCCAGACCGGGCGGAATCGGCACAGGCAGGCGCGCGGCGGCGCGCGCCGCAGTCCTCAGGAGCGCAGGCGCTGGACGGCGATCGCGCCGAGGTAGGCAAGTCCGGCGATGGCGCCGAGCTGGGCGTACGGGGCACCACTGTGGCCCTGGGAGATCTCGATCATGAATCCCACGATGATGGCGACGGTCACGACGAGGCCGGAGACGGCCGTGGCGCGCAGGTCGATCATCGCGAAGCGCTCGTCGCGCCCGTCGCCGCGCAGACCCCGGATGGTCTCGCTGCGGCCGCCGAGAAGGACAACTCCGGCAAAGCCGGTCATGATCCCCAGCGACCACACGCCGCCGACCCAGTCCCCCGCGTGCAGGAACAGCCCCATGATGAGAAGCCCTAGCGCGACACTGAAGACGGGGAGTGTGTATCGGCTGCATAGCAGCCGGCTGGTCAGGCTGCGCCGTCCTTCCTCATGCATGATTGTGGCCATCATTGTCGAATACCTCCTCAACGGGCGTGCCGAAGTACCGCGCCAACGCGATCGCGAGGGGCAGAGAGGGCGTGTACCGCTCGGTCTCGATCGCGTTGATCGTTTGACGGGACACGCCCATGGTCCTGGCCAGGTCACCCTGGGACAGGCCCCGCGCGGCGCGGAGATCACGGACCGTGTTCTTCATGGGTGTCAAGCGTACTTGACAGGTGGCGGAATTGTCAAGCGAGCTTGACACCCGCCGCTCCAACCAGGATGAGCCGCCCCTGATCCGAATCGGCGTCAGGGAGCGTCCGCGAGCCTGAGCAGGCAGGCGTCCCGAGGCGGGTTGCTGCCCAGCACCTCGTAGGGCACGTCGCAGCACGCGTGCTCCACCACCCAGCGCTCGGCGTCAGCCGAGTAGAAGCGGCGGCAGAGGCGGCGTGCCGCGTCCAGCGACGCGAAGTGCACCGCCATCGGGCCCGGCGCGGCCACGTAGGTGAAGCCGCGGTCGATGAACCACAGCGGCTCGTCGGGCCAGATCACCGCGACCAGTCCGCCGGGACGGACCACGCGGATCGCCTCCTGCAGGGCCGCCTCGCCGCCGCAAGGGGCGCGGCTGGTCAGCGACGAGCAGGCCACCGCAACGTCGACGCAGGCGTCCTCGAGTGGGAGGGCGTCGAAGGCTCCGCGGCGCACCTCGACGTTGCCGATCCCGCGCTCCTCGAGATGGGCCTGCAGGCGCCGCAGCAGAGCAGGCACCTCGTCGACGGCGATGACACGGGCTGCCAGTGGCGCCGCGTCCAGGGCGAAGCGACCGCTGCCGCACCCCAGGTCGGCGACCACGCAGCCGCCCAGATCCAGCCGCTCGAGCAGCGCCGGGTGGATGGTCTCGCCGCTGACAAGCTCGTCGTACTCGTCGGGATGATTCCAGTAGAGCAACGCCCAGAAGAGGCGGCCCATCACCCGGCGGCGGGCCCGCGTCATGTCCCGGTTGAACGCGGATCCGGCGCGCGCCTGAAGGAACGCATCCGCCGCGGCGGCCGGTAGCGCCCGCGCCACGCGCGCGGCCAGCCGGTCGCTCTCGTGGTCGTGCAGGGCGATCCCGAGCTGAGCGGGATCGACGCCCCCCTCGCCCGGTTGCAGGAAGACGCGCAGCGCCTCATCGTCGAGCGCGTTCAACTCCTCGACCGCCAGCGCCGCGGCACAGGGCGGCGGCCGGTGCGTGAGCGCGCGTCCGGACGCTACCCGGTCCGCCATACCCAGTCGCGAACCTCCGGTGGGTCCTCACCGAACTCGCGCGTGTGCAGGCGCGCGCGCAGCCTGGCGTCGACCATCTGCTGCCGCAGGTGCGCCGCGTGGACGCCCAGTCCGGGACCCCGGTCGATGACGTCCATCACGAGGTGAT
>DATDHG010000050.1:0-6787 GCA_036521675.1 Candidatus Dormiibacterota bacterium | reverse complement strand
ACGACCTCGCGCCCGCCTCCCAGGCCCCCGCCGCGATGGCGGCCGCCATCAGGGCCAGTGCCAGCCCCGCCGCCGCCGTCAGGGCCGCCGGGCTGCCGATGGCCATGGCGACGGCCACCTGGCCACCCAGGGCGGTGAGCAGGGCACGTCCCGCCGCCGCCGGGCGGGCCCGCTCCCGCAGCGCCATGGCCGCTCCGTCCCCGGCCAGGACCAGGCCGCCGGCGCCCAGCGCCACCGTCACCGCGGTGGGCAGACCGCCGGCGCCGGCGGCCGCGTCGAGGCGCAGCAGCGTGACCAGCCCGCTGGGGATCGCTGCGACGCCGACCCAGGCTGCGCTGGTCTGCGCTCGAGAGCCCGCCGGCAGCGCCGCCGCCGCGCCCAGCCGGAGCAACCCGGCCATCGCCCAGGGGGCGGCCACCGCCACGCTCAGAGCTTCAGGAGGGATGACCCCGAACGAGGCCGTGCCGACCGAGGCGCTGAGCTGGAGGGCACTCGCCAGCAGCCCGAGGCTGCCCACGTGCTGGATGAGGAAAGCCAGCTTGGCGCGGCGCAGCTCGTTGGCGTTGTCGGTGGCGTCGACCACCATGAGGAGCGCGCCCACATTGCCAAGCTCCAGGCCTCCGAACAGCAGGTAGAGGTTCGACCCGGCGCAGGCCGTGGCGGTCCCGGCGAGGCAGAGCAGGAGCCCGGTGCGCTGCAGAGGGCGGCGGGGGCCGGCCCCCAACGTGATCAGCGCCGCCACGCCGGCGCTCAGGGCGAGCACCACCCCGGTGGAGTCCACTCGGACGCCGAGCGCCACCCCGCTGACCAGGTCCGGGAAGGTGCGGGTCGCCACGGCCCCGCCGCTCACCACGCTCAGCAGCGAGACCAGCAGCCCGGCGCACGCCAGGGTGGTCGCGAGCGCCAGCCACGTGGCCTGACGCTGCGCGCGCCCGGGCAACAGGGCGCAGACCAGCGCCCCGGCCACGGCGACGGCGGGCACGAGCAGGAGCCGCAGCCCCGGGCTCAACGGGGCGCTCTCGCGGCCATCTCGGCTCCCGGGTGGAGCCGTCTGCGCCGGCTGGCGGCGGTCAGGAGGACGCGGCCCGGCCCGCGCCGCCCAGGCTCGACAGCCCGATCTCCTCGGCGCAGTAGGGACACACACGCCACCCCAGCCGCAGCCAGCGCTGGCAGTGTTGACAGCGGCGCGCGAACTGGGTACGGCAGTACGGGCAGATGACGAACTCGGGCTCGATCTCCCTGCCACACGTCGGGCAGGGTCGTTCTGTGGGCTCGACCGGCGGGTCGACGAGCGCGATCGCCTCCAGTTCGACGGCGCGCTCCTCGTCGATGGTGCGCGGCGGCCGGATCACGAAGTAGATGACCACGCCGAGGAAGGGCAGTAGTAGCCCCAGCGCCGCCGCCGCCAGGACGAGGCCGAAGCCGCGGCTGCGCAGCCGGGCGTCGCGGACCATCCAGTAGGCAATGGCGACGTAGAGGAGGATCACGTACGCGGCGCCGGCCCCCAGGAGCTGAGGGGTGCCCCAGGACGCGGGGTCCAGGGCCACGGCCGCGCCAGCCAGCGCGGTCATGCCGCCTCCTCGCCCAGGATGCGCTCCACGCTGGCCAGCTGGTCCTCGAGCTCGGCGAGCTCGGCTCGCGCTCCCGCCACCACGTGCTCCGGCGCCTTCTCGGTGAAGCCCGGGGTGCGCAGCTTGCCACGCACCTGCTCGATGCGACCGGCGACCCGGTCGCGCTGGGCCTCGAGCTGGGCGCGGTCCGAGGCCGAGGCGGCCGTGGCGACATGCAGGGTGGCCTCGGCGCCGGCGGCGACGACGCGCAGCGGGGTGGCCTGCTCAGGGGCGGTGTCGACCACCCTCGCCCAGAGCATCGGCGTCGCCTCCAGCAGGCGCACCACGTCGGCGGCGGGCAGCAGCCGCGCCCCCGCGCCGAGGGTGACCTCGATCACCTCGCGGGGCGGGACGCGCGCCTCCTGACGGCGGGCCCGCAGCGCCCCGGCGAGAGCGATGAGTTCATCGACGGCGTCCACCGCGTCGTCAGGGGCGCTCCACCAGCCGGGGGGTCGGGGCCAGTCGCGGCGCTGCAGCGTCGCCGCGGCTGCGGGCAGGTGCGCAGCGCACTCCTCGGTGACGAACGGCATGATCGGATGGAGCAGGCGGAGCAGCACGTCCAGCCCGGTGACAGCCGTCCAGGCCGCGGTGGGGTCACTCCCCAGTCGGGGCTTGACCAGCTCCACGTACCAGTCGCAGTAGACATCCCAGACGGCGTGGTAGAGGCGCTCGATGGCGTCGTGGAAGCGGAACTGCTCCATCGCGGATCCCACGCCCTCGACAGTTTCAGCCAGCTTCGACAAAAACCAGCGGTCCTCGACGCGCAGGTCCGCCGGAGCCACGTCCGGCGGAGCGGGGATGACGCTGGCGTCCGCGCTGCCGAGCCTGACCAGCAGCAGCCTGGTGACGTTCCAGAGCTTGTTGGCGAACGTCCGATACGCGGCGATGCGCTTCTCGTCGAAGCGCATGTCCTGGCCGGCGGTGCCCACGGCGGCGGTCCAGGCGCGCACCGCGTCGGCCCCGTAGCTCGCGATCATGTCGAGGGGATCGACGCCGTTGCCTTTGGACTTGCTCATCCGCGAGCCGTCGGCGGCCTGGATCGTCGAGTTGATGAGCACGTCGCTGAAGGGGATGTCCCCCGTGAAGCGCAGCCCCATCATGATCATGCGGGCCACCCAGAGGAAGATGATGTCGCGCCCGGTGCCCAGCACCCTGGTGGGATAGAAGCGACGCAGATCCGCGGTGTCCTGTGGCCACCCGAAGATGGCGAAGGGCCACAGCGCGCTCGAGAACCAGGTGTCGAGCACGTCGGGATCATGGGTCAGCGACGCGTCGCCGCACTCCGGGCATGACATGGGTTCGTCCACCCAGGCGAAGCGGTGCCCGTTGGCACAGGTCGACACGGGGATGGCATGGCCGAGCCAGAGCTGACGGCTGATGCACCAGTCGCGGATGCGCCGCATCCAGCTCACGTAGGAGGCGGTGTACCGCTCCGGATGGAAGCGGATCCTGCCCTGCTCCACGGCCGCCAGCGCGGGCGCGGCCAGCTCGGCCATACGCACCCACCACTGCGCGCTGACCAGCGGCTCGAGCACCTCGCCGCAGCGGTCGCAATGGCCCACCTCGTGCGTGTAGGGCCGCTCCCCCATCACCACCCCCGCCTCGCGCAGCGCTGCGGTGACGGCCGTGCGCGCGTTGACCACGTCGAGGCCGTGGAAAGCGGGCAGCTCGGGGACGTCCATGCGCCCCTCCGGCGAGATGACCGTGAGGACGGGCAGTCCGTGACGCGCGCCGATCTCGTAGTCGGTGGCGTCGTGCCCGGGGGTCACCTTGAGCGCGCCGGTGCCGAACTCCGGCTCCACGGCCTCATCCTCGATGATCGGCACCCGGCGGCCGGTGAGCGGCAGGATCACGGTGCGCCCGACCAGGTCGCGATGGCGCGGGTCGCCCGGTGCCACGGCCACGGCGGTGTCGCCGAGCATGGTCTCGGGGCGGACGGTCGCCACGGTGATCGAGCCGCCTCCCTCGACCGGGTAGCGCAGCTCCACCAGCGTGTCCTCGTGCTCCTCCCAGGTCACCTCCTCGTCGCTCACGGCGCTGAGGTTCCGCGGGCACCAGTTGACGATGCGCGGGCCGCGGTAGATGAGGCCGTCGTCATAGAGCCGCTTGAAGACGACACGGATGGCCCGAACGTACGGCTCGTCGAGGGTGAAGCGAGACCGCGCCCAGTCGCACGTGAACCCCAGCGCCTTCATCTGATCGTAGATGCGGTTGCCGGTGCTCGCGTACCACTCGACGACCCGGGCGTCGAAGGCGGCGCGGCCGATCTCCTCCTTGGTGACGCCCTCGCCGGCAAGCTGGCGCTCGATGACGTTCTGGGTCGCGATGGCGGCGTGGTCGGTGCCCGGGCACCACTCCACCTCGTCGCCGAGCATTCGATGCCAGCGCGCCAGGGTGTCCTGAACTCCGAAGGACGCCGCGTGGCCGAGGTGCAGCTCGGCGGTCACGTTAGGCGGCGGCAGGGCGATGGCGAACGCGGGGCGGTCGCTGGACGCATCGGCGTGGCCGACCCCGAGCTCCTCCCAGCGCGCGCGCCAGCGGGGCTCGACCTGGGTGGGATCGAACGCCTTGTCCATGATGGGGATCGAAGTGTACGGGGCGGAAAGTCACGCAGCCGTGGGTCGCGGGGGCGGGTCAGGGGGCGGGGACGGTGATCTGCGGAAGCGGTGTCGGGATCAGCGAGGGGCCGGGCGGCTGGGCGTCGATGGCGGCGCCGCTGTGGGGGTCACGCCACTGGGGCCGGAACGGCGAGTCGGTGTAGACGAGGGTCAGGGCGGCCGGGTCCGCGGCGCCGAGACGGGCGGCGGCCTGGGCGCGCGAGACCACCGGGAACCCGGGCGGGGGCGCCGCCGCCAGGTCCTCGACGGCGCTGAAGTAGGCGTGACCCGAGCAGTCGCGCAGGAAGACGACCAGCGCCTCGACGGTCCGGGGCGGACCGCCGCCGGCGGCCACGTTGGTGCCCAGCGGGATGACGATGGCGTCGTGGGTGGCCCCGGGTCCGGCGCCGATGTCGACGGGGTCGCCGACCAGGAGCGACTGACCGCCCAGGTCCCCGTGGAGCGCGGCCGCCGCGCGCACGGCGACGTCCTGCAGCACCCGCGGGTCGCTCGCGTCCAGGGGCTGATCGAAGTCACCAAGACTGCGCAGCTGGGCGGGGAGCTGGGGGACGGGCGGCGCGACCTGGCAGGAGCTGGTGCGCGAGCGCCCCGCGTTCACCGCCAGGACGCTGAAGGCGGTCACGAGCGCCAGGGCCAGCGAGGCGAGGCGAGGATGGGCGCGAACCTGGGACAGCACTCGCTCGAGAGTAGCTGAGGGTGGACCGACCGCCCTGAGGCAGCCAACACATGACCCACGTCGCCTGAAGGGCGGGCGCGGCTTGGCGAAACGCTCAGGGGCGCCCTTCGCGGGGGACGGTCAGCAGGGGGACCAGAGCGGCCAGCCCCAGCCCGACGCCGCCGGCGGCGAAGACGGCGCCGGGCGCGACGGCGGCCACCGCCCCGCTCACCAGCAGCGAGACGGCCAGCGCCAGATTGTTGGCCACCTCCAGGCCGCTCATCACCCGGCCCAGCAGACGCGGCTGGGCCTGGCGCTGCACCCAGGCCGGGACGATCACCTCGGCCACCCCGTCGGCCGCTCCGGCGGCGGCGATCAGGGCGATGGCCACCAGGGGGGCCGGGGCGACGGCGACCAGCGCCCAGCCGATGGCGGTGAGGGCGGTCAGGCCGGCCACCCGGGTCGCAGGGCGGATGGGGGGCGCCGACATGCCGCCCTGGAGATTGCCGGCGAGCTGGCCCAGGCCCCAGGCGCTGTAGAGGGCGCCCAGGAGGAGCGCCCCGCCCCCGAAACGGCCCACCGTCAGCGCGGGCAGACCCACGAGGTATGGCCCCCCGAGGCACAGGGCCCCGGCGGCGAAGAGCACGAGCACCGCCCGCAGTGCGGGCACGGTCAGGACATGGCCGATGCCCTCCCGGACGTCGGCGACGACGTGCCTGCCCTTCTGCGCGGGAGCCGGTGAGCCGGGTTGCCCGGGTCGAACCGCAGCGACGAGCGCCGCCGCAACCGCGAACGAGGCGGCATCGACGGCGAACGCGGGGGCCACCCCGAAGGCCGCGACCAACGCCCCGGCGAGCAGCGGACCGGCGAGACGGCTGATGTTGTCGCTGATCGATCCCAGTGCGCTCGCCGCCTCGAGGTGGTGGCTGGGGAGGAGCGTCGGCGCGATGCTCCCCGCCGCGGGCAGCGCGAAGGCGTCCGCGCAGCCGAAGGCGACCTCGAGGGCGACCACCATCGCCACCGTCGCGCTCCCGGCGGCGACGACCACGGTCAGAACGACGACGATGACGCACCTGGCGGCGGCCGAGGCGACCATCAGGGTGTGCGGCGTCAGGCGATCGACCACCACGCCGCCGAGCAGCAGCAGGGCCGTCGAGGCCATGGCGCGAGCCGTCAGCACGCCCCCCAGGGCGAGCGGTGAGCCGCTGAGCTGCAGCACCAGCCAGGCCAGCGCGACGACGTGGAAGCTGTCGCCGAGGAGCGATACCGTCTGGCCGCACCAGACCAGGCGGAAGTCCCGTTGTCGCAATGGAGCAACGGCTCTGGCGGCGCGCACGGGGCAGACGGTAATCACCCGCGGGCCCCCGCCGTGACGCAGCGGCGCATGGTCCGTAACCGGTCCGCGAATCCCGGCGAGAGTCCAGCGCTCATGGGGCACCGGCGACGCGGCGGAGGACTCGGCGACGGCCGGTACCCTCCTGCGCCCATGCCCATCCGCCGTCCCCGCGCGCTTTCGTCAGGCCAAGCGCTGATCGAATTCGCGCTGGTGTTTCCGGTGATCCTGGCCGCGCTCTTCTTCATGCTCGGTGGACTCTTCTTCGTCACGCAGAGCAGCACCGTTCTGACCGCCGCGCAGGTGGGCTCCCGCGTCGCTGCAGGAGTCGCCGGCGGCGAACCATCCGGTGGCAACGCGCTCGGCCAGGTGCAGCGACGGCTGCCCGCGCTGCTCGAGCCCGGCCTCCCCGGTACCACCATCCGCTACGTGGTCAGTGCCGACCCTGGCCACTGTCCGCCGTCGAGCGCCGTGCGCGGCGCGGGCAGCCTGCTGGTCTGCACGAGCTACGCGACCGGAGCCGCCAGCCATACCTCGATCATCGTGGTGCGCATCTACGGCCACCTGCCCG
>DATDHG010000049.1:0-8622 GCA_036521675.1 Candidatus Dormiibacterota bacterium | reverse complement strand
CCGGACATGCACGTGTTGAAGACGACCTCGCCCGCAACTCCGTCGCTCCCCACGGGCGCGCCGAAGAGCCGGCCGTCGAAGACCGCGCCCGTCTCCAGGGCCAGCCGCCCGGCGGCGCGTGGCTCAGGCACTGGCCACGGGCTCCGTGAAGGCGCCGGCGAGGACTTCGTCCCCGTCGAGGTGGGCGACCGTCCCGCCGGCCAGGGTCAGCAGCACCCGTCCGCGCAGCTCAGCGCCGAGCAGCGGGGTGTTGCGCGACCGCGAGCGCAGGCGGTCGGCGCCCACCGTCCAGGCCGCCTCCGGATCGAGGAGGACGAGGTCGGCATTGCTGCCGGTACGCAGCCGCGGCTCGAGCAGGCCGGACGCCGCGCCCAGGACCCGCCACGGCCCGGCGGTCAGCCGCTCCAGCAGGACCGGCAGCCACGCGCCGCCCATGGCGCCCACCGAGTTGCACAGGCCGAAGGCCGTCTCCAACCCGATCATTCCCGGAGCCGCCTCAGCGTAATCGCCATCCTTGTCAGCAACGGCGTGCGGCGCATGATCGGTGGCCACGGCGTCGATGACCCCGTCGCGCAGAGCCTGCACCAGCGCCGTGCGGTCGGCCTCACTGCGCAATGGCGGGTTGACCTTGCGCAGAGAGCGCGGCCTTGCCTCGGCGGCCGGCGGCAGCCACATCGAGAGGTGGTGCGGCGTGGCCTCGGCGGTGACCGTCACCCCCAGCTCGCGCGCGGCGCGCAGCCTCTGCACCGCCCCTGCGCAGCTGAGGTGCTGAAGATGAAGACGCCCACGGCCCGCATTCGCCAGGGCGCGCAGGGCGGCGTCGACCGCCGCCTCCTCGCAGGCGCTGGGCCGCACCTCGCACCGGGTCACCGAGGCGCCGGGCGGGTTACTCGCGAGCACCATGGCCTCGTCCTCGGGATGCACGAGGATGGGACGTTCGCAGGCGGCAGCCGCGGCGAGCGCCTCGGCGAGCAGACGGGCGGGAGCGGCGTTGCGACCGTCGTCGCTGAAGGCGGCGGCCCCGGCCGCGGTGCAGCCGGCGATGTCGACCAGCTCAGCGCCGAGCAGCCCCCGGGTCACCGCCGCGGCCGGCAGCACGCGCACCGGCACGCGGGCCGCCCGCTCATGCATCTCGCCGACCCGGTCCGGGGTGTCGACGGCCGGTGTGGTGTTGGCCATCGCCACGACCTGGGTGAAGCCGCCCGCGGCTGCGGCGGCGGCCCCGCTGCGGACGGTCTCCTTGGCCTCATCACCCGGCTCGCGCAAGTGGGTGTGGAGGTCGATGAAGCCCGGGCAGACCACCAGCGCGGCTCCCCCACGCGGCGGGGTCAGATCGACGATGCGGGCTCCGGAAGCGGAGATGCGGTGGTCCACGGCAACCAGCCGCCCGTCGCGCAGCCAGAGGTCGAGGTCGGCCTCGTCGCGGCCGGCGACCGGGTCGATGACCCGCACCCCGCGCAGCACCACGTTCATCCGCGCTGCACCAGCCAGGCGCCGGCCGCCACGGACGGAGTGTCGCGGGCGACCACCTCGACCCAGCGATCGGCGGCCACCGGCACGTTCTTGCCCACGTACGTGGCCCGCAGCGGCAGCTCGCGCTGGCCGCGGTCGAAGAGCACCAGGGGCTCGACCGCAGCCGGCCGCCCATGGTCGGCGAGGCAGTCGAGCGCGGCGCGCAGGGTGCGGCCTGTGTGCAACACATCGTCAACGAGGATCACGATGGCCCCGTCGACGGTCACCGCATCCGCGGGCGTCACAGCGCCTGGGGCCGCCGCTAGCGCGACCAGCGCGCCCGGCCGGGGGCGGGCCGGGCGCGGCCGGTCGTCACGATGGCCGGCGACGTCGAGTGCGAACAGCGGCGGGGCCGTCCCGCCGGCCTCGGCGAGGGCGGTGACCAGCAGGCGCGCCGGGGGGACCCCGCCGTCCCGGACCGCCACGACAAGCACGCCGTCCAGGTCGGGATGGCGCTCCCGCACCTCATGCGCCAGCCGGGTGATGGTGCGCGCCAGCGTGGGCGCGTCCATGAGCCGGGTGCCCGCGGCCGAGGGCTCGCGCATCGCGGTCACCGCAACACCATGTCGAGCAGCGCCATGCGCACCGCCACGCCGTTGCGCGCCTGGCGGAAGTACGCGGCGCGGGGATCACCGTCGACATCGGGCGTGATCTCGTCGACGCGTGGCAGCGGGTGCATGACGATGGCGTTGGCGGGGAGGAGCGCCATGACGGCGGCGTCCACGCGCGTGCCCCCGCGCGCCTGGGCGAACTCGGCGGGATGCTCGAAGCGCTCCTTCTGGATACGCGTCTGGTAGAGCACGTCCGCCGCGGGCGCCACCCCGGCGAGGTTGCCGGTGACCGAGTACGGGACACCGCGCTCCGCGAGCAGGGCGAGGATATCGGCTCCCATCTGCACGACCGGCGGGGCGACGAAGCTGAGCCGCACCCCGGGGTACTGGCTGAGCAGGAGTACGAGTGAGCGCGCGGTGCGTCCGTAGCGCAGGTCGCCGCAGAGGACGATGTGCAGATCCTCGAGCCGCCCCAGCTCCGACTCGATGGTGAAGACGTCGAGCAGCGCCTGCGTCGGGTGTTCGGCAGGGCCGTCGCCCGCATTGATGATCGGCACGGTGGCGACCGCGGCGGCGCGCTGGGCGGCTCCCGCCTGGTCATGGCGCAGGACGATGACGTCGGCGTAGTGCTCGACCATGCGCACGGTGTCCTCGATGCTCTCGCCCTTGATGGCGCTGGAGAACTCGCGCGCCGCCTCAGTCCCGATCACACTCCCGCCCAGGCGCAGCATCGCCGACTCGAACGACAGCCGCGTGCGAGTGCTGGGCTCGTAGAAGAGGGTGGCCATGATCCGGCCGGCGAGCCGTTGATCGCGCACGCCGCTGAGCTCACGCGCGCGCCGCAGGACCTCGCCGAGCATGGCGCGGTCGAACTGGTGACTGCTGAGCACGTGGTCGAGCCGCTGAGTTGTCTGCGTGCTGATGGCCATCTGTCCGCTGCCCCCCACGCCTCCCGCCTCCGCGGGTGCAGAGCAGCGGGGCAGACCGCCTCGCGGCGCCGCCCCGATCCCCTTGCCCGCCTCACCGGACCGGCTTGAAGTGGATCGATCCCGCGCAGTCTAACAGGGGCTCGCAACGCTGAGGCGCCGCGTGGTGGAGAGTCCCTTGTGGGCCGCGGAGCTGAGGGCGTCGCCGCCCGGGCACGGCGGCGCGCCTCTTCGGCGCGCTCGCCTCTCTTCGCCGGCGGGGTCCGCCGCCGGCTCAGACGGCCCTGGCGACGACGCCCTCATCTCCGCTCTCGCTTGGGCTACTACACGGTGCTTCAGCGGGCTCACAGCGGCGGTGGCGATGCGGAAACGGGTTCGCGCTGCGCGCTTGGGGCGTGGGTTTGCGGGCTAGGCTGGGTGCGTGGAGATCGATGGGCGGCGGGTCGGGATCGCAGTGTTTGTGCTCGGCTTGCTCATCGCTGCCGGCGGGGCCTTCTACGCGATGGGTGGCCGGCTGCCCTTCGGGCAGCTCCCCGGGGACATCAGCGGCGGCAGCGACAACGTGCGCTGGAGCGTGCCGCTCGGCTCCGCGCTGGTCGTCAGCATCGTGCTCTCCGTGGTCCTGACCGTCGTCCTCAACCTGGTCATCCGCCGCTGACCGAGGCGGCCCCGCCTCCGTCAGCATTGCCCCCGTCACCGCGACAGCGCAACCCCGCCACCGTCAGCCCCTCACCCAGCGAGCATGCTGTAGGCACCGTGGGAGCTGCCCCAGCGAGAGCAGTGCTGAGGGCGTCGTCGCCAGGGCCGTCTGAGCCGGCGGCGGACCCCGCCGGCGAAGAGAGGCGAGCGCGCCGAAATGGCGCGCCGCCGTGCCCGGGCGGCGACGCCCTCAGCTCCGCGGCCCATCCGGCCTCGCAACGAGTGAGGTCAGCCTTGCGAGCCCCTGAGCTTGGCCAGCTGTTCGTACACCGCGCGCTCCTCGTCGCTCGGCTTCACAGGGAGCGTCACGCGCACGGTGAGCAGGAGGTCACCGGCCGCGGTGCCCTTGAGCCCGGGGATGCCCTTGCCGCGTAGCCGCAGGGTGCGGCCTGGTTGGCTGCCGGGAGGGATGGTCACCTTCAGGGGGCCGGCCGGGCCGGAGACGCTGGCGACGGTGCCGAGCACGGCCTCGTCGTCGCGGACGGTCAGCTCGCCGAGGAGGTCGCGGTTGCGGACGCGAAAACGGCCGTGCGGGCGAAGCTTGATGCGTAGCAGGACGTCACCGCGGGGGCCACCCGCCGTGCCCATGCCGCCCTCGCCCGCCACGCGCACCAGGGAGCCGTCGGCGACGCCGGCGGGGATGCGGACCTCGACCTGATGGTCGCCGACGGTGAGCAACCGGACGCCGCCGTGGATCGCTTCCTCGAGGGCGATGTCGGCATCTTCGTGGAGGTCGCGGCCGCGCCGAGGGCGGGGCGGCGCGGTCGGCGCGGTGCGGAACTCGTAGGTCGTGCGGCCGCCGCCGGTGGTGGCGCGTGAGAAGAGCTCGTCGAGGTCGAGGTCGCCGGCGGAGCCGCCGAAGAAGGTGTCGAAGAAGTCGCTGAAGCCGCTCGGCGGGGCGGCGGTGGCGGTGCGCCCGCGGCTGCGCATCGCCTCCTCGTGCTGGGAGAGCTGCTCCCAGTTGGCGCCCAGGCGGTCGTACTTGGCGCGCTTGCCGGCGTCCTTGAGGACCTCGTAGGCCTCGTTGACCTTCTTGAAGCGCGACTCGGCGTCGGCGTTCTTGTTGACGTCGGGGTGGAGCTTGCGCGCCAGCTTGCGATAGGCGGTCTTCACCGCCTCGGGCGCGGCGTCGCGCGGGACGCCCAGGGTTGCGTAGTAGTCGGTGAACTCCATCCTGGTAGCGGATACCTCGGGGCGGAGTGCGCCAAACCTGGGGCCGCCGCCCGGTTGTGGCTCAGAAGGCGGGGGTCTCCCGGTAGACGCCGAACACGCCGCGCAGGGTCTCGATGATCTCGCCCTCGGTGGCGCGAACGCGAACGCAGTCGAGCAGGGCCGGCATCAGGTTCTCGTCACCCCTGGCGGTTTCGCGCAGGGCGTCGAGCCGGGTGCGCAGCGCCCCGCTGTCGCGGGTCTCGCGCAATCGCCGGAGGGCAGCAACCTGGCGGCGCTCCACCTCGGGGTCGATGCGCAGGATGGGCGGCGGCGCGGAGGCGACGTCGTGAGTGAAGTCGTTGACGCCCACGATCACGCGCTCGCCCCGCTCCAGTTGCTTCTGGAAGCGGAAGGCGGCGTCGGCGATCTCCGCCTGAGGGTAGCCCTGGTCGATGGCGGCGAGCATGCCGCCCCGGCGCTCGATCTCCGTGAAGTACGCCTCCACCTGCGCCTCGATGGCGTCGGTCAGCGACTCGACCAGATAGGAGCCCGCGAGCGGGTCGACGACGGAGGTCACGCCGGTCTCGTAGGCGAGCACCTGCTGAGTGCGCAAGGCGATCTGGGCCGCCTTGTCGGTGGGCAGCGCCAGGACCTCGTCCATGGAGTTGGTGTGCAGCGAGTTGGTGCCCCCGAGGACTGCGGCCATCGCCTCGAACGCAGTGCGGGCCACGTTGTTCTCGATCTGCTGGGCGGTCAGCGACACCCCCGCCGTCTGGGTGTGAAACTTGAGCTTGAGGCTGCGCTCGCTCCTGGCCCCGTAGCGCTCACGCAGGTGGCGGGCCCAGATGCGCCGCGCCGCACGCAGCTTGCAGATCTCCTCGAAGAAGTCGATGTGGGCGTCGAAGAAGAAGGAGAGCCGGGGCGCGAAGTCGTCGACGTCGAGCCCGGCTTCGATGCAGACGTCGAGGTACGCAAAGCCGTCGGCGAGTGTGAATGCGAGCTCCTGCACGGCGGTGGCGCCCGCCTCGCGGATGTGGTAGCCGCTGATCGAGACGGGGTGCCAGCGGGGCACGTGCTGCGTGCAGAAGGCGATCGTGTCACGCACCAGGCGCATCGACGGCGCGGGCGGGAAGATGTACTCCTTCTGGGCGATGTACTCCTTGAGGATGTCGTTCTGCAGAGTCCCACCCAGCTTCTCCAGCGCGACGCCCTTCTCCTCGGCCACCACGAAATACTGCGCGAGCAGCACTGCGGCGGGAGAGTTGATGGTCATCGACGCTGTGATCGCGCCGGGGTCGATGCCGCTGAAGAGCGTGTGCATGTCCTCGACGGAGTCGACCGCCACCCCGCAGTGCCCGACCTCGCCGACGCTGCGCGGGTCGTCGCTGTCGTGGCCCATCAGAGTGGGCATGTCGAAGGCGACGCTGACCCCGCCCTGACCCTGATCGAGCAGTTGGTGGAAACGGGCGTTGGTCTGCTCGGCGCTGCCGAAGCCGGCGAACTGCCGCATGGTCCAGAGCCTGCCGCGGTAGCCGGTCTCGTGGATGCCCCGCGTGTACGGGTAGACTCCCGGATCGCCCCGGGTGTTCTGGACATCCCTGTCGGCAAGGTCCTGAGGCCCGTAGACAGGCCGCAGGGGGATGCCGCCCAGGGTTTCGGCAGGGACGGGGTGGGCTGCCTCTTCGTCGCCGCCGGCCGCGAGCTCGACGCGGTCGATGGTGGTCGCCATGGTCTCCTCCGCGGGGATGGGGAGAGTTCGCCCGCCCATCGGGCTCGTCCCTGTCCCCTGATGGTGCCACGACCGCGCGCTCCCGGGCTCTCCGCAGGAGACCGCGGACCCGTCAGACGGTCCCCGAGGCGAGAATCCGCGCGGCGATGGCGTAGGGGTCGACGGCGCCCAGGTCGCCATCCGGGCCCACCCCGGGCACGCCCTCGCTCAGGGCTCGCCGCACTCGCCTTGCGGCGGTGTCCGCGGCGATGGACTCCACCTCGGCGCGGACGCGCTCCGCCCGCCGCCGGACCAACCCGCCGCCACTGCGCTGGTACTCGAAGTGGCGGTCGATCGCCTCGGCCACAGCCTCCACACCCTCACCCTCGCTGGCCACGCAGCGCAGCACCGGCGGCTCCCAGGGCTCTCCGGTGCCTCCGTCGGGCCGCCGGCTGTCGCGATGGGTGGCCTCGTGAACGAGCGCGCGCAGCTCCTTGACGACCCGGTCGGCGCCGGGCATGTCGGCCTTGTTGACGACGAACACATCGGGGATCTCCATGATCCCGGCTTTGATCATCTGCACGCCGTCCCCCGAGCCCGGAGTGATGACCAGGACCACCGTGTCCGCCGTCGTCACGACCTCGAGCTCCGACTGGCCCACGCCTACGGTCTCGAGGACGCACACGTCGAGCCCCGCGGCGTCGACGATGCGCACGGCGTTGCGCGACGCGGCGGCCAGGCCGCCGAGATGGCCGCGCGAGGCCATGCTCCGGATGAACACGCCCGGGTCCATCGTGTGGCGCTGCATGCGCACACGGTCGCCGAGGATGGCGCCGCCGCTGTAGGGGCTGCTGGGGTCGACCGCGAGCACGGCGACGGTGCGCCCCTGACCCCGCCAGCGCTCGATGAGCAGGTCGTTGATGGTCGACTTGCCGCCCCCCGGCGGCCCGGTGACCCCCACGACGTGGGCCCGACCGGCGCTCCCGCGGACTGCGGAGAGCAGCTCGCGCAGCGCCGCGTCGTTGCGCTCCGCCTGGGTGATCGCCCGCGCCAGCGCGCGTCGATCCCCGGCGAGAAGGCGCTCGGCCAGCTCCATGACGGCGCCGAGTGTACTGACGGGCGGGCGCGACCCTATCGGTAGAGACCCGCCGCCGGGTTGTCGAAGCTGCGCTCCTCGTCGCTGCCGAGGATCACCACGACGCCGTCGCCGCCTGCGGCCGCCGAGCCGCTCGCTGCGACCGGCGCCGGCGCCTCGACGGTGACGCCGAGGTACTGCGCCAGCCACGCCGCCGTCCTGGCGTCCTTGCCGCCGGAGTAGTCAATGACGTGGGTGGTGGCGCTGCGTCGCGCCTGGCCGGCGTCGTCCGCGTGCAGCCCGGCCACGCCGAGTAGCTGTGACCACCGCCCCGCGGCGCCGTCGTTGGTCGCGCTGGCGTCGACGATGTGCACGGGTGCCTTCTCGGCGAGCGCGTCCGCGGGCAGGAAGATGCCCTGCACGAAGTGCGAGACGCTGGCAAAGGTGCGGTCGTGCGGGAACTCGATCGAGGCGCCGCACGCGGACCCGCACTCGTAGACGAAGTTGGCGTCGTCGATGCTGAGGTGGGCGATCGAGGCCGGATCGACATCCTTGACGAGGTCGTAGAGGGAGAGCGCGCTGTCGATGGGGATGTTGAAGATGACGTGGTCACCGAGCGCGTTCAGGAGGTCGGGCAGGTTGCGCAGGCCGCCCACGCTGAGCACCCGCTGCTTGACAGCGGTGAGCACCAGCTGCTGACGCTTGTTGCGGGCGAAGTTGGTGCCCTCCAGGGGATCGCTCGACTCGCGCGAGCGCGCGAAGATGAGCGCGCGGGCGCCATCCATGTGCTGCAGCCCGGCGTCGAAGTGGACGGTCGTCACCGCGCAGTCGGGCGGGCATTCGCCGCGCGGATAGTTGTGGTCGGTGAAGGTGTTCTGCACCTTGACGTCGATGCCGCCGACCGCGTCCACGGCGTCCTTGAAGGCGCTGAAGTCGATGCCCACGAAGTAGTCGATGTGAATGCCGAGCATCCGCTCCAGCGTGGCGTCAGCGAGCTGG